>JBNKOV010000368.1:0-5719 GCA_050294955.1 Holophagae bacterium | reverse complement strand
ACAACCACACGTTATATCATTCCTCCTATCTCATAGATGCAAACCCGTCTTTAAGCAACATCATTCCCACTCAATGGTTCCAGGAGGCTTTGATGTGATATCCAAAACAACCCGATTGATTCCGGGAACCTCGTTCACAATCCGCGTGCTGACTTCCGCCAGAAATTCATAGGGTAGACGGGACCAGTCTGCGGTCATGAAATCGGAAGTCGTGACGGCTCTCAAGGCGCAAACATTCTCATAAGTTCGCTCATCGCCCATAATGCCAACGGTTTTCACCGGCAAAAGCACGGCGAATGCTTGAGACACGCTGTCGTAAAGACCCCGATCATGCAACATGTCAATGAAGAGCGCATCCGCTTCTTGCAATGTGGCGACCGATTGCCTGTCAACAGCGTCGATAATTCTCACCGCCAGGCCCGGGCCTGGGAAAGGATGGCGACCCACAATTTCATCGGGAAGACCCATGAGACGGCCCACCTCGCGAACCTCGTCCTTGAACAGCTCTCGCAGTGGCTCAAGCAGCTCCATTTTCATCTTCTCGGGCAATCCGCCTACATTGTGGTGACTCTTAATGGTTTGAGCAGGCCCGTCATGGCTGGCCGATTCAATCATGTCGGGGTAGAGCGTTCCTTGAGCGAGAAAATGGGGATGATCCAATTTGGCGGCTTCCGACTCAAAAACCTCGATAAAGGTTCTTCCAATGATTTTCCGCTTCTGTTCGGGATCGGAAACATCTTTGAGACGACCCAGGAAAATATCCGAGGCATCGACCGGAACAAGATTGATCCCAATATTCTTTTGAAAGGTGGACACCACCTTTTCGGTTTCATCCTTTCGCATCATGCCGTGGTCTACATAGACGCAGGTTAATTGATCGCCAATGGCCTTGTGAATTAAAACAGCGGCAACGGCCGAATCAACGCCGCCGCTTAAACCGAGCAGCACCGTTTCATTCCCCACCTGTTCCCGTATTTCTTTCACGGTGCGGTCGATATAATCCGTCATTAACCAATCCGCCTTGGTCTGACACACGCCGAAAACAAAATTCGAAAGCAGCGTCGCGCCCATTTCGGTGTGAGAAACCTCGGGATGAAATTGGATCCCCATGTAAGGCCTGGTCTTATGGACCATTGCTGTAATAGGCGCGTTTTCACTTGAACCGGCTATCACAAATTCATCCGGAGCTTTTTCGAGTCGATCACCATGACTCATCCAAACCCGGGATGCAGCCTTGATATCTTTAAATAAAGGGTGATCCACACCTTCAACCCGGGTCAATGTGGCCGGGCCGTACTCGCGATCACTTGCTGGCGCGACATGGCCGCCAAGCCCATGGCACATCAACTGCAAGCCATAACAAATACCCAACACCGGCTTGTCAATTTCCCAAAAGGCTGGGTCCAGAGACGGCGCGCCTTCCTGCAGCACGCTCCTTGGGCCACCAGAAAGAATAATCCCCTTAACCTCAGGGCTTCTAAGCTCATCAAGTGATACGTCGTATGGCACAATTTCACTGTAAACCGACATTTCTCTAACCCGTCGCGCGATGAGTTTCGTATACTGAGATCCGAAATCCAAAATGACGATTCTATTGTCCATGGTCACCCTCCACCAGTCTTCAGACCTCAGCATTATACATAAGCTGGTCCAAATTTGTGGATGAGTTTGTTCTAAAAATGAATAACACCTGGTTTCTTTTCAGGTTGCCAGCGGCGTCACCCGCGGAAACCTACAACCCTACCGTCAGACATTGGAACGCCGCGCCAAATAAAAAAAGGCAGGAAAGAGAAACTCAATCCTGCCTAATGAGACCTTGAAGTAAGGCAACTTTTTAAGGGATGGTAAACCCCGCCGGGAGTGGTTCTTCCGTACCATTCTCGGTATTATAAACATGATAAACCTTTGGCGATTTGTTGGTTAACGCCCAGACATCGTTATCGAAGATAGATGTTCTGGTGCAAGACAATTCATTTTTTGTATCTTTAAAATACACCACATAGGTGGAATTGGTAGTGGAAATGCCAGCAATGTAATGATCGCCCTGCTCAGGGGGCAACCCGCCATCATAGCCCAGATCGGCCCAGGCCGTTCCGGAACTTGGGTAACGGCCATGGTTGGATTTGTAATTCTCCAGACGCATTGAAATATCAGCCAGAGATCCCTGAACATCGCCCCATGAAGCCCTGCATTTGTATCGAGAGTACATTGGGATGGTGACAGCCGCCAAAATAGCGATAATAGCCACAACTACCATTAATTCAACCAAAGTAAAACCTTTTCTTTTCATGCCGACCTCATTAAAAATGACCTATGGCGAATATGCCATTTCTGCCTGATTTATTCACAAGCAAATCTTATACCACCGAAAAACCGGCTCTAATCCCTTGGTTTATGGTTGAAATAAAGCGTTCCAGACTCCTATTTCGGTAAAAGGAAGAGGCGGCATGCAATAGTTTGCACGCCACCAACTTAAATCGAGTTTTTGTTCTTGTTGTCCACCCAGACCTTCATCAATGCTGAAGAGATGATCTCCCACAGTTCTTGCTTGTCCAGATTGGCTTCGTTAATGCAACCGGAGCCGTTCCCTCCAGAGTAGACCTGCTCCACCCGCCACTCGTAATCCTCTTCGGTTCGGTTGTTTCTCATAACGTACTTGCCGTCGGAAGCCTGAAGCGAGACCCGTCGGCTCCATTTTTTAACGGAGACAACAGCCCAGAGTGAAACGCGATCACCATTGCCAAAATTCCCCTGATTCACAGCCATTGCAAGGGTGGATCTCACCTCTCGCTTTGCTTTGTCAATCAGTTCCTGGCGATTGACCCGCTCTCCGCAAGGGGTGCGAACCAACATGCGGAGTTTGGGCGGGTGGTATTCGGTCATAATGAAGGTGGGGTTGGCAGCGCCGGAATCAGGTACGACGGAGTTAGGCCGAGGCCCGGACTCGTTGTGAATGATTTCGGGTTTGGGAGGGTATGACGGCAGGGATTTGTATAGCTCAGGCAATTGCCCAAAACACGCGCCTCCCCAAATTGCCGCCAAAACCAGGAACTGATATTTCAGGAATTTCATTTACAGATGTCTCCTCAATAAAAGATCAGTTGTTGAGATGTCTCTCGTCCCATCCCGTAATGCCCATAATGGAGCCCGTGTTGAACCGGGGCGGCGTTCGCCTGGAACCCAGGTAGTCGTGCCCCTTGGAGCCAGTCCAAGCCCGCCAGGGCGCTCTGAATTCATCGGCGGTGCCAGAATCGACCCGGAACTGATGGGCTCGAACGACGCCGCCCACAACGGTAATGGGTCCTTTGATGGAGCCAAACTCGCTGATAACGGTTTCGCCTTCGATCAATGCGCGGTGAATGTCGCCCACGTCCTCGAAGTAGAAGAGGCTTCCCGGATCTGAAGGATCAAAATCGCACAGGTTAATAGTGTCGCCCGTGGTGGTTCCCACAACCAGCCTGTTCTCTACCAGTCGAGGCCGAGAGAAAACCTTGTGATTTACAGGCAACGTATAGCTGTCGATTGTGGAGATGGAGCCAAAATCGTTGTTTTCAAAGTCGGGGATCTCGTGCTCCATGATGAAGATTCTGGAGCGCTCAGACGGATCCTCGTCTACGGTGAGCGGATTGTCGCCGCTTACAAAAATCAGCCTCACCTTGGTATCGCTGATCTTGCGGATGTTGGGAGCGACAAAGAACCGGGCGCCGCCAATATTTCGGGTAATAGCGTCCCCTGTTTGAGGATTATAGCCAACAATCCATCCATCGGATGTAGCTGCGTATGCGAAGTCAATCAGGCCGTCGTTGTTGAAATCAAGAAGGGCCGGGTTGGCCGCCGCAGTCTCACCCGCCGCGCTTGGGAATGTGTATTCGTCGGCCAGAGCGCCAGTCTGAGCATTCAGGAAGACCATGCTTGGCGATTGGCCAGCCACAGGTCCCGCGCCAGAGCAAAGAGCCACGCGCCATCCCCCGTCGTTTGATGCTGGTTTGTGGATCCACGCCATAGCGGCCGGGTTGAAGATGTTGTGGAAGTTGGGTCGAGTGACTTCCCATAAGGGCTGGGGTTCTTTGGGATCGGTAATGTCAATCGCCCAAACATAACTCCCGGTGCGGCCATCGTCAACACCGCCATTTTCCCCCTGGGCATAGACCAGAACGCGACGCCAGGGTTGAGATTTAGAAGGATCGTAAATCACACTGAGCACACCGGTTGAGTCCACAACGGCTCTCGCGCCGCCTGGCTCCAATCCGGTTATATTGTATTTCAGGTCGTCCAGCAGATTATTGGGAATGAGGCCCCAAATCTCTTCGCCCGTGCCCATGTCTTCGCCTTCGAAATGACCGTCAAAGGGAACATCATCCTCGTTTCGCGGACCACTTCGCCACTTACCCGCATCGACCGCGTGGATCATGCCCGACTCGCTGCCAAAGATGATCATACTGTCCATATTGGCCTGCTTCTCGTCCAAGGCCCACTCCACATAAGAAGTATGCAAACTGTTCCCAGCGGATGAAGAGTCTTCCATGCCATCGCCAGACAACCAGTATGGCTGACCGGGCGCGCGAACCAACACGGCGCTGGAACGCTTCACGCCGCCCAATATCCACTCTTTCTTGCTGCCTGGGAGCACCGTTGTTCCCGCTAGCAGAGCGCCGTTGTACCCGTGAACCCAACCAGACAACCAAGATGAGGCCTCGGGAAGTTGCAAAGGCGTGACGCTGGGGTCGTGGAAATTGTTGGGAAGCAAACCGTCTATGACCGTAGAGCCTTCGCCTTCATCCAGTTCGAGGGCTTCTTGGAGCACTGTATCCAGAGGTTTGTCTAGAGTAAAGTCTTTTCGGACCAGGCTTCCGCCATCTTCCACCAAGGCGTAGATGGTGCGGTTCGATTTATCTGCATCAACTTGATTGTACAAGGTTAAACCGGCGTCCCACACCCAGGGAGATGGCAGAGGCCCATAGGTGGGCGAGGTCTCTGGATTGTCCCCTAGCACAGTCACCACTCGAGAAGGCGGATTGCCATGCTCAAAGACTTTGAAGGCGTAAAAATGGCCGCGGTTGGCCGCACGATCCGCCCAGTGGATGGACGGGGACTCATAAGAGCCGTAGTAATCCACGTTGGAACTGGGAAGTGTCGCCGTTTCGTAATAGAAGTCGTGGGAAAGAGCCGTGTAACTGGTTACCGCATCAAGCATTTCCGGTTTGAACCCGGGATCGCCCGTACTCATTTCCACTTTCCAGTAAAGCTCCTTATCTCCCTGGTTGGAGGCAGGAACCTGGATTGTAATCTCACGAGTCACCTTGCCCCCTGCAACGGTGATCTTTCCGTCATCCTTGAAGAGGTCGGGATCGCGGTCCACGCCGCCTCCCATCAGGGGAATCCACTCGCTGTCCGCCGAAAGCTTGTAGAAGTAATTGATGTAGGTGTCTCGCGGCGTGCCCGTAAAGAACTTATTGTCGGTAAAATTATCCGTAAACTCGAAGGATACCGAGGTAATGGCCACATCATCGTAGATAGAAAGATCTGAAGCGATGTTGTTGGTCTCAACCGAACCAGAAGCCTCGCGCGTTACGTACCACACAATATCTTCATAATCGCGGTCGCCGCCGCCGTAAAGGTCTTCCCAGCCCAACAGCCAGGCGTTTTCATCCGCAGTGGGAGCGCCAACCATGAGGTGATTCATTAGACCATCGATCGCGCGGATGATCGCGCTTTCCGG
>JBNKOV010000367.1:0-5732 GCA_050294955.1 Holophagae bacterium | reverse complement strand
AAACTTCTTCTGCAGTTACCTATTTGCAAGCTAGCTGGATCTCCACCTATGCCTCTCGTAGACGCGGGGCTTCAGCGACCAAACGCACTGGTCGAAGCACCAGGAGACACTCCACATCTGCCACTAACAGAACCATGGATTTGGGCATGAGAATGCGCGCGCACGCAATCACCCGCACCAACATAAGAGGATCTACCTTGGGTCTGTCCTCAAGAGGCGTGCCTTCCACAGGAACCAAGGCATTGATGGGGACGCTCTCCGGGTGTGGGTCGAATTGGGCCAGGCGCTTCAGGAATGCAATACGATCATCCTTCGATTCGCCCATGCCAATAATACCGCCGGTACAAACCGTGATCCCCGCCTTCCGCACATTATGAATAGTTCCCACCCGATCCTCAAAATCTCTGGTGGAAATGATGTTGTCATAGAATGCTTCAGAGGTGTCTATATTGTGGTTGTATGCGTAGAGACCGGCGTCCTTAAGGCGCCTGGCCTGATTTTCGGTCACCATTCCCAATGTACAGCAAACTTCCAGATCTAGACTGTTGACCGCTTTCACCATTTCCAAAACTTCTTCAAACTGGGAGCCGTCTTTAACTTCACGCCATGCGGCGCCCATGCAAAACCGGGTGGACCCGCTCTCTTTTGCTTCCCTAGCTCGGGCGACCACATCGGGCAGAGCCATGAGCTTTTCAGACTTAACTGCATGGTATCTCGCCGCTTGAGGGCAATAGGAACAGTCCTCTGGACATCCCCCTGTTTTGATTGATAAAAGCGTGCTTTTCTGAACCTTCAGGGGATCAAAATTCTGCCGATGCACGGTTTGAGCCCGATATACCAGCTCAAGCAAGGGTAAATCATATATTTCGAGAATCTCTTGGTCTGTCCAGTCAGTCTTGATCATGCTCATCCTCTGCGCTTAAGAGCGTCTTGTCAGCGGGGCATATTATGCCACCAAACGCCTCGGATACCAACCATAAATGATAATTCCCCTCAGGAAAGTCGATTGCCAACAAATCCGCAGACGCCCATTTTTTCGCCAGAGTTTTACGAAACACATCTTTTCGTAACACACAAACCTATTCATTCTAAGAAAATATAGAAAACAGTAAAGGTCTTTCCATTTCATTTGATACTTATTATCTCGACATCTTTACGAAAATAGAGGACAATATGTACGGAGGGTGAAGAATTGGCAGTTTTGTTTATTTGTACTGGAAAAAAGAAGGCCGTTATTAAAATGGTGACCCATTTCCGTGACTTGGAAAAGGAAAAGAAAGTCTCCATTTTGACCGTCAAACAGATTACTAAAAAGGCGGCGTTCTGGAAGTACGAAGAGGCAAAAATCTTGTTTTCTTCAGAAGGAGATCGACTTGTTTTAGACACCAAGCTCCTGAAAGGTTTGGATTATGCTTCCATGAGGGAGAAGAGCTCCTTCGCCATCAAAATGTCCACCTTTCTCAAGGAAGACGATTGGTTGAAAGGCAGCATTATTTCTCTCACTGCGCCATTCCAAATGCGGGGCGGGCAGTTGAGCATAAAAGAGGAAGTTGAAAAAACTCGACGCCACACCAAACGAATCTGCCATCTGGTCCTAAGTGGTCCAGGCAATCTCACCACTACGTTCTGCGATTTGTTACTTGAAAAGAAATTAGGCGATCCCAGCACCTTGGAGTACATGGTTTAAATTTTTTTGATCGTCATTCTCATTTAGCACAAGGCAACCCACGCGTAAGGCAAGAGGCAAAACGCCAACGCGTGGGGCTTTTCTTTAACATTGAGAACGAACCCGAACAGGTTTCATTCCCTTAACTTCCATACATGTCGTTGTAATCTTGCATGGAAGCGGTGATCACTTTTCGTGCGTGCTCCCGGCCATAGATTTTCTCGACCTTGATTTCCATTTCATGACCTGGCACCATTTTATAGGTCAAGAAATAATGCCTGAGTCGCTCTACCAGGATCTCGGGCAGATCGGAGATATCCTTTGAGGATCCCCAAACATTGTCATTTTCAAGGACAGCAATGATTTTGTCGTCAGCCTCTCCGTGGTCAACCATCTCCAAACCGCCAATCACGGTTGCGTTCAAAATCACTTCAGAACGATTGATGGGCCTTTCACTCACCACGCAAATATCCAGAGGATCGCCATCCCCTTTAATGGAAGAAGGACACAGCGCCTTCACACGCTTCCCGCAATAGGTTCGGGGAATGAAGCCATACAGGGCAGGCGGTTGTGAGGAGCTTCTTTGAGGCCGATCTACTCTCAAATATCCCGTGGCCTTATCCACTTCGTATTTCACCAGGTCGAATGGTGTAATTTCAATATAGGCATGCACCAGTTCAGGGGGGTTGGGTCCAGCGTCCAAGCCATGCCAGGGATGCGGTCTCCAACGGTAAAAAGGATCGGGAAAGTTCATAATATCGCCTCGCCATTTTTGTTCATACTATCAGATTTTCCAATAAGTAGCTAGCCTGGGGGCCAATTACCCGCCAACAAGAGAAATTCCTGAAGGCGAACCACCAGGCGGACAGATTATTGCATAATTCCCGTCTTTTACAACGTCGCAATCAAGGCTGAATGGTATAATTCCACCGAGGATGGCGCAATATGGACAAAACAGTGGAACCGCTCGAACAGTTAACTGCTATTTTAAAAACAACGCCGGGTCTGCACCTTGCTGGGGACGCGGTACTTATCCAGACCTTAAACCGACTCCTGACCATGATGCAAGGGGTGGGTCATGCAATTCAGGCAGAGCCGGATAAAGCATCCAACCAGATTATAGATTTCATGCATCAACTGCGGCTCTCCATTTTCAGCCTGGAGAAGGCGATTGGCGAAGTTGACCACAGCCAAAACCTCAAATGCGCCACCCTGGATAAACAGACGCTGCTAAACCTTACCCGCGCCCTCAAATCAACCCTATCTGCTTTGAAAACTGCTTTGGGATCTCCCAAGGAACAATTAAGTCCAGAAATTGGCACCCGTGAACAGCTCGCTGAGGACCTGAGAAACAGAGAGGGAAAGTCCACTACAGCCATTCAATTCTCTTTCGACGGCCTCGATAAAATCAATCTGCGACAGGGGCGCGAAGAGGGTGATCGGGTTCTGAAACACATCGCATCTATCATTAAAAATATCGTATCAGAGGATGCGGCGATCTATCAGGACGGCCCCGGATTTGTGGTATTGGGAGATTGGACCGAACAAAACCAGATCGAATCGGTAAGTGAACAGGTGACAACCAAGGTCAGCAGCAGTTCCGACAGCAACACATTAAAAGTGGTGATTGGGGTGGTCCTGAACGAAACCGAAGATATTTTGGAGAAAACCAACCTGGCCACCGCAAAAAGCGAGGGCGCCCCTGTTTTCTTTAATGAGAAAATTCAAGCCGAAAATGAAGAGAGAAACCAGGAACACCAACTGGCCATTAAGATACTGGAAGAAAAGCGCTTTTATCCCGAGTACCAAGAAATATTCGCTCGTAGCCACAACCTTTTTTCTAAACAGCTCCGCAAGTTCGAAGTATTATGGCGATCCCCAGATCTGACCCCATTCAAATTTTTCGGCGCCATGAAGGAAGCCAATCGCATCGGCGAGGTAACCGGCCACATGCTGCCCATGATCTTCCAGGATATTCGCGGCAAGAATTGCGAAATTGCCATTAACATTACCCCTGAGGAGTTGGGGGCCAAAGTGGAGGGCATGTCGTTCCTGCGCTACATGACTCAGCAATCAACAAGTTATGGTGTTGAGTTGAACCGGATCATTATTGAGCTTGTTGAATGGAGCGAACACGAACTGCTTTCTACAGACAGCCTCAAAACCCTGCAAAAACTGAAACGGATTGGCTGTAAGTTGGCATTGGACGACTATGGCGTGCGCAGCTCCAATTTGGTTCGACTTATGCAACTATGCGAATTTCAAATTGTTCCTGACTATTTCAAAATTGACGCGGCCCTTGTGAAAGGCCTCAATCGCTATCTTCAAGACGGCGGCAAGAGCGCGCAACACAGGTATAGCGTGATTGGAATTCGCTCCATAATTGATTTGGTGAAAGAACTTCGCAAGGAGACGAAGTCGGCTATTGGCATTGTTGCTGAATTTGTTGACAACCAAACGCTTCTTAAATATTTAGAGAAGCTGGGGGTCACTCATTTTCAGGGTTTCTTCCTGGCGAAGCCGAAGCCGGCAAAGGACATTTTTCATTAACGGGTTGTCACAGGAGTTGGCTAACCGTTTAAGGCAAATTAAGGCGATTACAACGACAGTTCAAGAAATAACGAACTGGAGTAAACTGGTTCAAAATTCTCAAAACAAGGGATGGCAGCATGTTTGTTAACTTAAAGAGCAAAATCGTACTTTTCCAAGCTCTTTCCATTTTGGGGTTACTATCTGGACTTACGAGTTGTGCGCGCAAAAATGTGACCACAACCCTATCCCCTGCAGACCAACAGTACAAGGAATCTGTGGTGATCGCACAGAACCCCACACCGGAAAAGATTTATGATGGGCTGGTGGCCATCACAAGGGAAAACACGAATCTGTCTTGGAAAACGGTGGACAACCAGCAATATGTGCTCATGGCCACCTATACGTCTTCTTTCTCCTATTACACGCCTTATATTGGGAAACCATACAATACAGGCAACTACTACATCTGGACAACCGCCTCGCCATATCTGAAAAATTTATGTGGCGATCCTCAGTGGCAGGATGGGAACCTGGCGCTTCGCCTCAACCAGTTGCTGGGATTGCCCCCTGACGATGTAAAAGAAGGATTTGTGGAAATGTGGGTTAAACCAGAAGACCTCTTCAGGCCTTGCCCCGACAATGAAATTACAGATGGAACCTGCGGACTCAACCTGCCGGAAAACACCCAACCCTGGTACCGGAAATGGTTTAATGACACTCGCGCAGGCCAGTATGCCTTCTGCACTTGCGACAACTCGCAGGGATACCCCTGGACCCAATTGGGATATACATTCGACTGGAAAGACCTCAACAGCCCGATTGGCATGAGCGAATTTGTTGTCAAAACCAATTCGCAGGTGATCATCAAAGCAACCATTCCAACACAAGACTATTGCAGCAACACGCCATGATTCCCAACACCATGCTTCCAACACGAGGCAAAAAATGGGTATAATGGGCTCAAGGCAGGAACTGCAAATAAGGCGATTATCTGCTTCGGAGTCTAAAAAGGCTCCGTGCCAGATCCTAATGCAATGTAGAGGCTGAAGCTTTGACTGTAACTAAAGATTTTTTGCATCGCGTATTCAAAGAAATTCCACACGATCAAAGAACCGCGTTTCTTCAGGAGGTTCTGGACAGTCTTGAGGAAAATGAAAGGGTTGTATTTCTAAGTCAGATAAAAGCCAAGACCCATTCAGACCCCTGGGTCACCCAAAATGCGGACGAGGCTTTCGGCTTGCCTCCCCAACAACCTGCGATGAATTCGACCCCGCCTTCGAGGATGGATTCCACGGAGACCCCCACCCCAACAGCCGCGTCTTCCACAGATGGTAAAACGCCGCCGTTACAGCGGGAGGAGCCCCCGAAGAATAGGGCCGCTGAGAAGAAGATCCCGCTGTCCACATTGTCGCCAGAAGCGGTTAAAGACCTGTCGCCAGAAGAAATTATGAAAAGGGTGGAAGCTATTTCATCCGCCAAGCCAGAGCAACAGGACGAAGCCAGCAATGACAGCCAGATAGACAAACAGTTTCAG
>JBNKOV010000366.1:0-5732 GCA_050294955.1 Holophagae bacterium | reverse complement strand
GGGCGGGATCCCCCGGGTCTCTATTTCATTTCCTTTTTAGAAGGTTAACCTGGCGCTCAGGCGGAACTGACGGGGGTCCCAGAGTTTGCGGGCCTGGCCATAGGAGGATCGGTGGAATTCCTTGTCGAAATCCCTTTCGGTCTGGTTGTCTGTTATGTTGAAGATGTCCAGGTCCAACTCTACCGCATACCTCGATCCAAATCTGAAACCATGAGTATAGTTCAGGTCTAGCTGGTAATGGGCGGGCGATGTTCGGGAGCCTGCCGGTTCTGCATACCTGGAGGTGTCGTCTCTGTCCCAGGAAGCCAAGAACGCTTCATAGGGCTCCCAGCTATGGGTTTCCCAGGGCTCGCCGCTCTGGTAAATGCCAAAGGCGCCGATAGACGATCCCCAGGGCAATTGGTAGGTCCCGAAAATCTTGACCAGGTGGCGTCTATCGCCGGAAAGGTTGCCGTATCGATTGTCCCAAGTCTGGCGGCCCGCTGCGTCAGCTAGGAACGAGGAACCTATGAAAATGTTCTGATCGTTGTCGTCGCTGGTGGCGTCCTGGTCAAAGTTTCCGTAATAATGACTCCAGGTATACGTGCCTTTAACGTAGTAATTGTCCCCTCGTTTTTCACCATCTAGAGTGACTTCGTAGTACTTGGTGAAGGCATAATCCAGTTCTGCGATAACATAGCTGCTGCCGCCAACTTCAGCGCGATAGTCCCCTAATTCGGGGATGTAGTCGCCCTGAGAACGGATTTCTTCCGGATCTTGATCCGTTGAGGTGTCGGCATAGTCCACCCGGGCCGTATTATTGGTGTCCTCCCAAAAGTGGCCTGCCCAGCGATAGCGGGAATGGATCTTGGCGGTCCAACCATTATCATAGGAGCGGGAATAACCCAGCATGATCTCATCGATTCTGCGGGGCTCCATGTCGGGTTGGAAGAACTTGCCAGAGGAAGAGCTGGCGGGGCTTACGTCAACCAGAGCGCCGTTCGAGTCAAAGGTTGCGACATTTAAACGACTTACGATATTCCGCGCCCAGGAGGCAGCGCGAGGCAATGAGGATGCGGGCGGGTGGAAGGAGCCGAAGCTTGCCTGAATGGTTTCGCCGTCGCGAAGCTCTCGCACAACGCCCAGTCGGGGTTGAACCATGTCTTCGAAATCGGTCTCATACATCAGGTACTTGGAGTCCGGCGACAATCTGTAGCCGCTGACGGCTGTGGGATCTTCTGCCAGATCCTGGCCATACAGCTTGTCGTTGCTCAACATCACCCCAATATTCACGTTCCATTTTCCTATGGTGATATTGTCGTTGAGCTCCAGGTTGTCGGTGACGTATTCCGAGTTGATATTCCTTCCATCGCCAACCAGGAAGTTGGCTGTAATAAAGGATTCGGGCGTATTGCCAAAGCTGATTGCGCCCCAGCCATTGGAGGACCGACCCAGATCTTCATCGGCGCTTTCATGTCTGAAGCCCACATGCAGGTCGTGTTCCCAAGATCCGGAAACGAGAAGGTAATTGTAGGAAAGTTCCCAGGACTTTCGGGAAAAGTCGTTTCGATCGATCGTGCTTCCATAACCTACCTGACCGCCGCCGACCCGCTCGCCATTATCTCCTATATACCCGTATTGCTCGATAAAGGGACGATAGAGTTCGTTTAAGGCTGCATCGTCTCCATAGGTGGGTAGGCGTACTAAACCCATGTCAGCAAGGTTGTTAAGGTCAATCGTGGTTCCCAATTGAGTAGAGGGTGTGAAACCCAGTTGCCTGGAAGGCAAACTGCTGGTGTCGTAATCGAACTCGGCCAGTTTAAAGCCTAAGGTCTGGTTATGGGAAATCAGCCAGTCGCCTTCAAAAAGAGTGAGAGCCAGTTTATTTTCAGTGTTTTGGGCCGTAGTGGTTTCTGACAGACCCCCGATGGACACGTTTTTCTGATCCCGTTGCATGTCCCGATAGCTGCCATGCAGCGTGAGATTGTCCAGAGGCGAGAAGGTGAGCTTAACAAAGTACTCATCCCTGGAATCGTCAAAGTCAGGCTGGGGTCCATAAACGTTGCCGCTATTGCTGGCTGAAATTTCAGGCGCGTAATAGGAGGCATAGAAAAATAAGCGCTCCTTCACCAAAGGGCCGCCTACGTTAAGGGACAGCCATGTTTCATCTTCCTCTCGTCTGAGGACCGTGTCTTTGTCGTCCCGATCCGCTTCAAAATCTGAGGGTTGAATACGGTAGTTCAGCTCGCCTTTAAAGGCGTTGGTGCCTGATTTGGAAATGGTGTTAATGGTGAAGCCGCCCGAACGATTGAAGTTAACCGCCTGAGAGCCGCCCTTCACAATGCTCACCTGATCAATATCATGGGCCGATGTGTCCGCAGAAAGGGTTCCAAACAAGGGAAGACTTACATCGATGCCGTCGAACTTATAAATATTGTCCTGGCCGCTGCCGCCAGCGCTGGGACCTCTGGTTGAGTTGGCGGTTACTTGAACGCCTGGAATCAACTTGACCAGATCTCGATACTCCTCGCCAACGGGGAGTTTTTCAAAGTCGTCGCTGTCAATGGTGTTGGCCAATTCTGTTGAGGATGTGGATACAAGCGGCAATTTCTGGGAAACCACAAGCGTCTCTTCCATCTCCGCCGTCATTTCCACATCCACTTCGGTCCTGCGGCCCAGGTTTACCATGACATTCCGCTTTACTGTCTTCATGCCCGTCATGGAAAAGGTAAGTTCGTATTCTCCTGGAGGAAGGAGGTTTAAGCGATATCTCCCCAATTCGTTGGAGATGGTTTCCCGCGGTCTGGGAAGGCTCTCCGAAGCCGCTTGAATGACGACCCCTGGAAGCCCCTGCTTACTGTCTGTAACCTCGCCGGAAATTGAGCCGGACTGCTGAGCTGTCAGCGATAGAGAAAATAGAAAACTGAAAAAAACAAAAATTGAAAATCTCATGAATACCCCCAGGTTGAACCTCATGTATGAATCATCGGGTGATGGTGTTGGAATGGGCCTTCAGCGCAATTGCTAGCCATAATTAACAAGATTTTGAGGGGAAAGTCAAGAAAGAATAGCGTTGATGAAAAAGATATTTACCAACGGAAAATTATGCCCTTGTTCTGAAATTTGCCTTCCGCTGTTCAGTTTTGTAGTTCGCCGAATGGGATGGTTTGCAAGATTACCATTTGGTGAACCAATAGCGTGAAGGTGCTTTTCCTGTTAGAATCAAGACCGAGGTGTGTTATGTGGAAATGGTGGGCCGCCTCCCTCCTTTGGGCCGGCCTTTTTGCACAAGATATCAAACCCGTGGAAGAGAGCCCCAGCTCTTCGGGATTCAATCTGCCCCTGACCAGAGTCGGCGGGTGGGCCGATGTCATGTACCTGGATAACTCCAATCCAGATGGCGATGACTATTTCAATGCGCCCCATCTCTATCTGTACTTCGACACCAAACTCAATCGCAGTTTTCGCACCATGGTGGAGTTCAGCTACCTCAATACGCCAGATCGGGCGGGTGATGGCGCTCTTACACAATTACAACGGGCTTATTTGGAGTATCGGAAGGGAATCCCCGTAAAGTTTCGGCTGGGACGCTTCTATACGCCTGCTGGATTGTGGAAGGAAAAACACGGCATGATCATGGTGGACAGCAGCCACAAACCTATTATCGAAGAAATGGGTTGGGTTCCCACCCTGTCAACGGGGCTTCAATTTTTGGGGACCAGGGTGACTGGGAAATGGGAATGGAATTACAGCATGTTTGGCACTGTGGAAGAGGGCATTGAAGAAGATCGTGGTTCTGGTTACGGCGCAGACCTTAACTGGACCTACAACGAGCGCTTTCGTTTTGGGCTCTTCGGTTCCGACTACTACAACAACATGGAGGGCGCAGACGCGGATTCTGGCCAGAGACAAGCGGTGATGGGCTATGCTGAAATCTTTCTCATTCCCCATAAATTGTTGTTCCGGGCCGAGTACTTGAATGTGGATCGTGGCGTGCTTGAGAGCGCTGACGGTTATTACTCCAAACTTAAATGGCAATTTCACCCCAAACTGTTTCTAAATCATCGTTTCGATAATGCAGACGATTTAAACGCATTAACCCGACACCGTATCCAAACCCTCACTTTTGGCTACCGACCGATGCCCAGACTTCGAACGCGTCTGGAATTTGCTGTACATAATCTGGATAGACAAGAGAACGCACGCTATAATGAATGGTCTGCATGGGTAGGCTTCCTATTCAATTTCGATTGAGGCCCCACCTGTGGCTCCCTATTCCCCCGGTCAGGGTTTTTTATGTATTCCATTCTCTTGGCGTTTTTATTGTCAGGCAGTCCGGAACCTGTTGAATTTCTGGTGATTACCGCTGGGAATACCCCAGTGACCTCGCTTACCAGACTTCAGTTGAGGCAACTCTATCTCAAGAAATTGGACCGGGTGCGGGGGGTTCGATTGACGCCCGTCCAGTTGAAGAACACTGCGCCCCTGAAGGACGCTTTTCATGCCTTTCTGTTTTCTCGGGGTTTTGATTTGGAAAATTACTGGCTGGAGCAGGGTCTTGTGGGAGGAGAAAAGCCGCCCATCAAGGTGCCCAACGAAGCCTATATGCTGGCTTATGTGGAGCGGAACCCGGGGTTTGTGGGTTATGTGAATGTGGCGTTGCGCTCCCAGCTCTCCAATTTTGGCGTTAAAATTCTGGTCATCACGGACTGATTGGCAGGTGGATGACAAATATGGTGCCGCCTGGCCCGCTGGAGCAACTGATTCGTCCTTGCATCGCAGTTACCGCCGCTTTGCAAAAGCTGAGGCCCAGGCCATTTCCCGGCTCGGTTCTGCTGGCGTCGCCGCGGTAGAATCGGTCGAAGATTCTGGGAAGCGCCTCCTCCGATATGCCCATGCCCGTGTCTCTGATGGTCAGCACGGCATTGTTCTGGCCCTTTTCCAGCTTTACTTCCACCTTGCCGCCTTCAACATTATATTTAACAGCGTTATCTAATAAGTTGGCCAATAGGCGCTGCAACATTTTCCCGTCTGCTTTCAGGACGCAATTCCCGTCCAATTGTGATTTGCAGGTGAGTTGCTTCATTTCAAAAAGAGGCTGAAACAGCTCAAGGGCCTCTTCCAACATTTCGCCCAGGTTATGGTCGCTGGGCTCCAAATGGACCAGCCCGGATTCTGTGGCCGAAATATCCAGCAATATATTGACAAGGTTCAGGATATGATCACAGTCTTCAATAACATGACCTGCAAGCGCCTGGTCCTCTCTGTCGTTCAGAGAAGACTCGGCCGCCCCACGCATGCGGGCTACAGGCGAACGGATATCATGAGCGATATTGTCCATGATTTCCTTCTGAGATTGGATTAAGTGCTGGATTTTGTCTAACATCGTGTTAAACGCTCGCGCCAGCCGATCCGTTTCCAAACTGCCGGAACCGCCCATGACCCTTGGCTCAAAATCCATCTTTTCCGTAATGTCGTGGGCTGCGCTAGCCACAGAGGCGATGTCCCGAATGGGCCGGTGAATCACCATCCATCCCAACAACGAACCCAAAATGACAATAAAAGCCATGGTTCCGGCAAACACCAGGCGACCCTGTTTGAGGAAGGCGATCATCTCGGCCCGCTTCGGCTCCACCGCGATCAGCCCGATATCCCATTCGTCCCGCTCGGCGGCATCCGCCACCTCGCCCGGCGTGGCGTAGGTCACATAGGATACATCCACGCCCAGGCGCGCGGCCAGCGCCGCCGCCATG
>JBNKOV010000365.1:0-5739 GCA_050294955.1 Holophagae bacterium | reverse complement strand
AATGGCATTTCTTCTGATAATGTTTGGGCTCTTGCGAAAGATGAATCTGGAATTATATGGGTTGGCACTTCCGGAGGCGGCTTGAATCGGTTCCATCCGGGAGATCAGAAATTCCAAAGATACATGCATGATCCTCAAAATCCCAACTCTCTGATTGATGATGAAATATGGAGCCTGTTGCTTAGCCAAGACGGCAAATTATGGATAGGGAATTATGGCGGATTAAGCTGCATGGATCTCAATACGGGAGTGATCAACAGGCATGTGCCAAATCCAAGTGATTCCCATAGTATTGCTCGCGGTCGAATTCAGTCGATCCTTGAAGATGAGCAGGGCCGTTTATGGCTCGCTGTCATGGGCGGCGGGCTAAATCTCTTTGACAGAAAAACGGGTCAATTCACTCAGTATCGTCATTCACCAGGTGACCCCCATACTGTGAGTCACGATTCAATATGGAGCTTATATCAGGATAGATCCGGTTTGCTATGGGCAGGGTCCTTTGGCGGCGGCGTGAACCGATTTCAGGGTTCCGGTGAAAATTTCGGTCATTATCAATACACGGGCAATCCTACAGGATTGAGTCATAATGAAGTAACGTCGTTTCATGAAGACCCGGACGATAAAACACTGATTTGGGTTGGCACTTTCAGCGGATTGAATCGCTTCGATTCAAAAACGGGTCAATTCACTCAATTTAAAAATGATCCAAACGACCCCAACAGCCTTGTCGATGATCAGGTATTGAGCATTTATCCCGATTCTTCAGGGCTCCTTTGGGTGGGCGCTTTTAATGGATTGAGCAGCATGGACCGCAGTACCGGGAAGGCGGATCAATATCAACGAGAGGAAGGAAATCCAACGAGTTTGAGCCATAACGAAATCCGCAGTATCCATGAGGATGGTGAAGGTCATCTGTGGTTTGGCGTGGTGAATGGCGGTTTGAATCGAATGGCTTTGAGCAATCCAGGTGAATTTACTCATTATCTGCCTCAAGCCGACCGTCCAAATAGCCTTGGCTTCTCTAGCGTCATTACCATTGCTGGCGACGGAGGAGATGGGCTTTTTCTGGGTACATGGGGAGGCGGTTTGGATCATTTGCTCTCCGTTGCTTCCCCGCCGGACACGGCCCATTTTGTTCATTACAGAAATAATCCTGACAATCCCCAGTCCCTTAGCAATGACGTGGTGTATTCCATCTTTACCGATAGCCAAGGTGTTCTTTGGGTCGGCACATCCGGTGGGTTGAATCGAGCAACCTTCGAAAAAGACAATCTGTCATTTTACTCCTACCATAGGAAGGACGGTCTCCCCAATGAGGTGATTTACGGCATTCTTGAAGATGACACGGGTCATTTATGGCTTAGCACCAATAAAGGGATTGTTCGATTTAATTCCGAAACTGAGCGGCTCAGAACATTCGATATTTTTGATGGCGTTCAGAGTAATGAATTTAAGCCAGGGGCCTATTTTAAAGACTCGGGGGATAATCTGTATTTTGGTGGTGTTAATGGGTTTAACGTGTTCAAAGCAAGTGCGGTTAAAGATGACCCTCACCCGCCCATAATGGCAATCGTCGATCTTTTTCTGGCCAATAAGCCTATTGATCGACGATTGAGAGAACAAATCTTGGATGGTTCACCCATTGAGACTTCAAATCAGTTGGTTCTCACCCACGACCTCAATATTTTTACGCTGCGTTTTGCCGCACTTCACTATGCTGCGCCCTATAAGAACAGATATCAGTACAAATTGGAGCCATTTAATGAGGATTGGGTGGAAACCAGCGCGGCCAATCGAACTGCAACTTACACCAATTTAGACCCTGGGCTCTATACCTTTCGAGTGAAGGGCAGCAATAAGGATGATGTGTGGAGTGAGGACGGCGCTCAATTATCCATTCGCATTCTTCCACCATTTTGGCGGACATGGTGGGCTTATTTTTTGTATATCCTGGCCATAGTCGGAACGGCTCTCGCTTTTTTAAATCATCAGAGAAAAAAACTGGAATTCCAGACCCAAGTCAACCAAAAACTCCAAAACCTGGATCGCTTGAAGGATCAATTTCTGGCGAATACATCCCACGAATTGAGAACCCCTCTTAATGGCATTATTGGCATAGCGGAGTCTTTGTTGGATGGCGCTTCCGGAAGGGTGAATCAGGCTATGGCGGGGAACCTGAAAATGGTGGTGGCGGGAGGCAAGCGGCTTGCTACTCTTGTGGACGATATTCTTGATTTTTCTCTTATGAAAAAAGAAGATCCGGTATTGCATTGTGGAGCGGTAAACCTCAAAGTTTTGGTGGATGATGTCTTTAAATTTTCCGTTCCCCTTATCGAGCCGGGGTCTATTGAGCTAATCAATGAGATCCCTGAAAAGGGCTGCGCTGTGGATGCAGATGAAAATCGGCTAAGGCAGATTCTCCACAACCTTATAGGCAACGCCGTGAAATTTACTGAGGCCGGTTGGATCAGGGCGTCGGCCATCAAGCGCGATGGTTTTTTGGAGGTCTGTATTTCAGATACGGGAAGAGGTATTAAAGAAACTCATCTAGAACAGATTTTTGATTCCTTTGTTCAAGGAGATGGCGGTAAGGCGAGAAAATATGGTGGGACAGGGCTTGGTCTTGCCATAACTCGGCGGTTGGTTCAATTGCATGGCGGCGTTATTCATGTTGAATCGGAAGAGGGGAGTGGGAGCCGATTCATTTTCACATTGCCTTTGTCATCCGGGGTGGCCAGGTCGAGGGCGGGTCAGAAGAAGGAAGATCCGCCTCTTGACGCCGTCAGAGAGAATTTTGATTTAGATGATGATCAGGCAGACTTTATCACTGAAAAAATTGAAAACGCCGATTTTCATATTCTTGTCGTTGATGATGATCGAGTTAATAGGCGTGTGTTGAATAATCATTTAACCCTAAGAGGTTATCAGGTAACGGAAGCCCGAAATGGGGCTGGCGCCCTGGCGGCGGTTAAAGAAAGCGGTCCTTTCGATCTGGTTCTCCTGGATGTCATGATGCCTGATATGACGGGATATGAGGTATGCGAAAAACTGAGGGAGTCCTGGCCGATTCACGATCTGCCCATCATTTTTCTAACGGCTCGTGGGGATACACAAGATCTGGTTCACGGATTTGAAGTAGGGGGCAATGACTACCTGACAAAGCCGGTTGCCAAGCAGGAGTTATTATCCCGTGTGAGAAACCACCTGCAATTATTAGATATTAACCGGCATTTGGAAGAGAAGGTCCTGGCAAGAACTCATGAACTTCAGCGGAAGTATGGAGAACTTGAGGTGCTTGACTCCATTGTTAAGACTCTTAATCGAGAAATGGATCTCAAAGGGGTTCTGCAAACCATGCTCAATCTGGGTTTGACCCTATTCCCTTACGCGGAAAAGAGCGCCATTCTCCTCTGGAATCAAAGCAGTAGATGTTATGATCTCGCAGCATACACAGGGCATCAGACCTCGGAATTCCGCAACATCGTATTTACCGAGGAGTTGATTACCCGGCGCTACGAAGGCGGGGAGAATCTTGCAGATGGAATCTACCGGTTGAAAAAGCGCGACCTTCCCCATATTCCGGAAATGGGAAACCTGCAAGTTCCTCAATCCCTGGTGGCCACCTTTTTTACACTAGACTCCAAGCGGCAGGGCATCCTGGTTTTTGAGAATTTTCATGACCCAGAAGCTTTTGATAATCAAGACCTTGCCATGCTCAATCGGTTCCGTGCTCACGCTGTTACCGCGCTCGCTAAGGCGCGAGCTCTGAAAGAACTGGCAGAAACTCAAAGAGAGCTTGTGGAAGCCGCTCATGCGGCTGGAATGGCGGAAATTGCAACAGACGTTCTTCATAATGTGGGCAACATCCTAAACAGCATTAAAGCGTCTGGCCACCATATCAGAAAATCACTGGACAGCAAAGCCCTGGATCTATTGGAAAAAATAGCCGGCCTGCTTGAATCCGAAGAGGAACGAAGGTTGTTCGCGGCCTCAGAGGAGAACAGGGAGAATTTAAACAATGCGATACAGCGCATTTGTCGAGGACTGAAGGAACAGAAAAGTAGGTTAGATACTGAAAGCGCCAGGATGCTCCGGTATGTAGACGCAGTTGCCGATGTTCTGCGTGAACAGCGAGAATACACGCAGTTGGAAAAGACGGTCCGCCATCCCATTGACCTTAACGCTCTTATCGAAGATGTTCTTGACCTTAAAGCGTATCTTCTTGAAGAGAAGGACATTGTCATCGTTAAGAATTACGGAGCTTTACCGCCTGTTTATCTCACCAAAGCTCGCATGAAACATGTCATTCATTACCTGTTGAACAACGCCTGGGAAGCCATTTCCCAGAGGACATCAGGTGGCCAGGGTAAATTGTCAATAAATACAAGTGTTGAGGGCGATCGGGTTCGTATTGTACTTGGGGATAATGGGGTGGGAGTAGATCCCGAAGCGCTTTCTCAGGTATTTGTGCATGGGTTTACAACAAAACGGGGATTTCGCGGTTTCGGCCTCCACTATTGCGCCAATTCAATTAAAGAGATGTCCGGTTCCATCGAGGTCAAAAGCGAAGGGTTGGGCATGGGGGCTAAAGTGATTATCCTCCTGCCCATCAAGGCTGATGGTGACGAAAAGCGCTGACTGGAGAATTAAAAGAGGGACGTCGATCCGCCGGAACGGTGTGGGTGAAGATGGCGCGTTACGGGCTAGATGGATCGACGTCTCCCAATGTGGATTCAGTAGGATTCTGCTGAACGTTCTGAGTCAACCAAAGGCGGACTCACGGGAAGGATAATGGAGCGTTTTGAGATTCCTCATCTGTATTTCCTTGGAAAAATAAGATTTAAAATCTCAGGCAAGAGAAACGCTGCATCTGGTGTGCGAGCATTGGGCCCGCAAACCATCCAAACAGAACTGAGCCTGTTTGGAATTACATGAATAGATGGCAAAATTCAAGATGCGTGATTTTTTTTGGAAATCTTTTTCTTCTTCGTTCTCATCCAATCTGTTGGATCTGACCATGACCAATGAGGGCGGTCTGACCGATGAACGGCTGTGTGCCATTCTGAATGGAGCGGCGCTTGACACCGGTGGCTACACCGCCTCCCGTAATGGCTATGCCTGAACTTGTTGCAGATATCATCAAGTTTAGGCTATGATGGATGGCTATGTGTGACCCTTATGCAAGGGGGCGAGACGTGAAACTTTTCTTGTGTTTTATTATGTTCGTATTTTTAAAAACGGAAGAGCCATAATGACCTCCCTTTTAATGGGCCTTTTACTCTGTTCAGATAGTTTGATTTTTCCAAAAAATTGTTTACCTGAACTCACCAGCTTCTGGACAAAGGCTGACACAGCCTTTAATCTAATAATACATTTTTCTGGGCCAGATAATTATGAAATAATACGAAACCCCATCAAGGATGGACTGAAAGACATAGAACCGTTACTCAGGTTCTCTTTTCTGAGACAATATCGAGACAATAACAACTCACTATACCTCATTTTGGAATGGAGGTATGGCAAGGGTTGGGTATCCGGTAGTTTAATCACTGATACAGAACGATTTTCGCTAAAGATACCTCGCAAGCCTTAAAATAGAGAACCACAGTGAAGGAGTGGGCTAAAAACTGGGGTCATAAAAACAGGGGTCAGACCACCCAAAACCTTTCACAAAATGGTCGTCCATGCGGATGCCCAACCTTCATTCGCCTCCCCTATTTTTTTTCCCAATAAAACACG
>JBNKOV010000364.1:0-5751 GCA_050294955.1 Holophagae bacterium | reverse complement strand
ATAGGTTCCCACCCGAAGCAACCGGCTGGGCGGGTACATTAACAAATCCATGGCGATCACGGTCTCAGGCAATCCATCGTTAAAAGAGAACCACGATGCGCCGTCGTCAATAGAAGCAAACACCCCCAAATCGTTGCCCACATACAAGTGGCCGGGCGCTTGGGAATCCAATAAAAAGGCGTTGGTGGGAACATCGGGCAGGTTGCCTCGGTCCAAATCTTCCCAGGTCTCGCCGCCGTCTTTGGTGCGGAACAGGTGAGACGACCCAAAACCGGAAAGTGTGAGGTACACAATGCGGTCATCGCTTGGGTCCACAATCAGGTCGGTGGGGTGCCGATCCGGCAGATTCCCCGTAATATTGTCCCAAGTCGCGCCCCCGTCCCTGGTTCTGAAGATGCCCATTCGAGCCGGACCCGGAGCGGTGCCTGCGTATAGAACCCCGTCGTCTGTATGGGAGATGCCCATGCTGAGAATCGAGTTGCCGTCCAGGGGTTGGCCGCCGTGGGTTGCCTGCCAGCTAGTGGCCTGATCATCGGATCGGTAGACTGTCTGTCGGGCCGCATAGAGCACGTTGGTATTGGACGGCGCCAGCACCAGCGGCGGGTTGAAGGCGGTGATGTCGAACAACTCTTCGGTAACACAACTGTTCCCATTTTCGCATGGCGGTATGGACGCGGGCTGGCCTGGAAGGCCGAACCGGTGGAAGGTGGTATTGTCGGAACCGCCGTGATAGGTGATGTTGTTATTGTTGGGGTCGATCAGGTTGTAACCACCTTCTCGCCCGGCCTGTATCTGACTCCATCCCTGGTTGTTGTAACGAAACGCCTGTGCGTAATCCTGAGGGCCGCCGAATATTAAGTTGCGCTGAGTCAGGGAATTGGCCATGCCATTATAGAACTGTATGGTCCTCAGTCCATGATTGGCGGCTCCCATGACGTTGGTTTGAGCGTCGTATAAACCCACGCCCTGATCCGCGGCTACATAGAATTTGGAGGGATCGCCCGGAACAAAGACCTGAGCGTGGTGGTCTGCGAAGAAGTTGGATATGGGTTGAATGAGGTTTCCGCCATCCCTTGAAATGCTCAGGTTAATGCCGCCCAGGTAGACCAGATCCGGGTTTTGGGGATGGATGCTTACATAATGGGAATACCAACCCTGCCAGGCCGCGTAATCCTGAGTGTTGACAATGGTAAAGGTCTCGCCTGCGTCCTCGGATCGACACAACCAGGTGGCGTTCCCAAAAAAGAGGGACCAGCCATTGGCGATGGAAGCGTAGATGATGTTCGGATTGGACTGGGATATGTCCAACATAGCCTTGCCGTTAAAGGTGGCGGGCAACCCGGCGGTTATTTTCTCCCAACCATCGCCGCCGTCCCTGGTGAGGTAGAGGCCGTGCCCTTCGCTGGAGAAACCGCCGCAAGCCGCCATCACTCGATTGGGCTGGTTGGGGTTGATAATCAGGCTGGTGGCCATGATCACGTCGAGGCTGCGAGTCCAGGATGCTCCCGCGTCTTCAGATTTGTAAACCCCTTCCGTGGTGGCCGCCCAAACCACGTTGTTGTCGGTCGGGTCCACCTCGATATCCATCACGCCGCGTTCCTGGTGGAGACGCCAGTCCAGAGAGGGCTTCCAAGTTGCGCCCCCATCCTCGCTCTTCAAAATCCCAATGCCGTAGCTTCCACGAGAGATACGCTCGCCAATGCCCAGCTCGGCTTCTTGGTATTGGTAGACTTCGCCGGTTCCAATGTAGATGACATCGGGCTGGTTGGCGGGAATGGCTATGGCGGAAACGCCGGGGGTCGGAAATCCGGTGGCGACCTGTTCCCAGGCGTTCAGGCCCTGGCCGCCTGTTTCGCTGCGCCAGAGACCGCCGCTGGCGGAACCCGCATACATGCGATTGGTGTTGATGGGATGAATCGCAAGGGCCAGGGTTCTGCCGCTCCAACTGTTGGGACCCAGGCTCCGCCAGGTCGCCGTCTTCTTCAATTTCAGAACCCTGTTGGCTTTGGGGAAGCGATGCTTCACCCGGTCAAAGGCGTCGCTCATGGCGCCGGGCGGTTGCTCACCATGGGATCGGGCCGCGTTCCACGCAACAAGGGCTCGATAGGCTCCTGGTATCTTGCCCTTCTCGGGGATCTCAGCGTTCCGACTTGGAGACAAGAATTGAAAACAAGCCAGAACGCAAACTGCCAGACCCATAATTCCGAGAACCATGAATTTTTTCATTTTCCAACCTTCCCTTATCCTGATCCCCAAAACAGCAAACCCGCCTGAGGTATGATTGAATACAATGGTAAAACGACTAGCCGACTGTTTTCTCCCATATTTTTACCACAATCCGTCTATTCTTCCCATGCTATTCCTCTCCGATAGCCGCCAATTCCTGGTATGATTAGGGTGCAAGGAGGGCTTGGTGCAAAGGATTCCCATTGGTCTTAGTAATTTTGATGAAATACGCTCGGACAACTACTACTTCGTAGACAAATCCATGTTCATTGCGGAAGTTGTGCGAAGCGGGGCCAAGGTCATTCTGCTTCCCCGCCCGAGGCGATTTGGGAAAACCTTGAATTTGAATATGTTGAAGTCCTTCTACTCATTGAACGGCAAGCCGGAGGCGTTTGAGGGGTTGGCGGTTCATGACCATCCGGACGTCATGGCCCATTGCGGCCTTTATCCCACCATTTTTCTTACCTTCAAAGACGTAAAGCATTCAAGTTTTGAGGCTTGCATCAGTTCCCTGAAGTACGTGTTGGGCGGGTTGTTCCTAGAGCATGAGGCCCTGATTCAAAAGGCCCAGCCTCGTGGGATTGAGGCGAAATGGGTTACCGCCATTATGGACGGCAACGCCGATATGGCGGGCTGCCAAAACGCCCTTGCCCTGCTCTCCAAGTTACTGCGCCAGGCTACCGGCAGGAAAGTCGTGATTTTGATCGATGAGTACGATATGCCCATTCACGCGGGATATCACCATGGCTATTACGACCAGATTATAGAATTCATGTGAAACCTGTTAAGCGGCGCTTATAAGGATAATAATTATCTGGTAAAAGGCGTGTTGACCGGAATCTTGCGGGTAGCCAAAGAGTCCATTTTCTCAGGGTTCAACAATTCAGACGCGCACACCCTGCTGGACAATCCCTTCTCCAAACATTTCGGGTTCACCTGGGATGAAGTGAACCGTATCCTGTCCGACATCAGCCAGGAACACCGCTCCAAAGCGGTGCGCGAGTGGTACAATGGTTATCGCATTGGGGACCATACAATGTATAACCCGTGGTCCATCATGAAGGTTGCGGCTTATCCAGAAAGTGAACTCCAACCCTACTGGGTAAATACATCGGACAACCAATTGATCAAAAGTTTGATAACCCGCCAAAACGCCATGCCAAAGGCCGATCTGGAGGCGCTATTACAGGGAAAAAGCGTGCAAAAGCGCCTGGAGACCGATATTGTTCTTGGGAAAACCAACGCCAGCAATTTGTGGAGCATGCTCGTTCACAGCGGGTATCTGACATCCCAAAACACCACCATGGAAGATGGGGCCTATCAATGCGAGCTGGTGATTCCCAATCGCGAAGTTCAAACCTTCTTCAGACACACCATTCAGGACTGGAGCAACGAGCAAACCGGCCCAACGGGTTTGAACGTCGTCATTGAGTCCCTTCTGGCCGAGGACATGCCCCGTTTTGCCCATCATTTTAGCGAAGCGGTTCGTCATGTTCTCAGTTACCACGATACGGCTGGCCACCTTCCGGAAAGGGTGTGCCATGTGTTTTTACTGGGCATGTTGGCAACCTTGCAAAAAACCTTCCTTGTCCGCAGTAATCGAGAGTCCGGTCTGGGCCGTTACGACCTTTCATTAATCCCAAGAGATCCGAGTAAAACGGGATATGTCTTTGAGTTCAAGCAAGCGGAAGCCGACCTGCAAAAAACGGCGAAAGACGCGCTCCAACAAATTCACCGCAACGATTATGGGGCCGAGTTGAGACAGATGGGCGTGGCCCGCATCCGCGCTGTTGGCGTCGCCATGTGCGGGTAGCAGGCCTTTGTGGAAACGGGTTTGCTGCAACCTATAGCTTCACCTTCGGACGACGTCGGCCCTTCTTCTTAAAGCGGGCTGCGCCTTTTGCTCTGGTTTCGTTGAGTTGGTCCGCCTCCAATTGCTCCTCTTCGCCGGTCACCTTTTCGAACAACTGGGCAAGCGGCGTTTCCGTGTCTTCACAGAACCCCTTCAGCAACCCTTCGAAATGGCGAATAAGTTTTTGGATGGCAGGCTTTTTGAACACATCGGTCTTAAATACGAAAACGCCGTTCAGTCCGCCTTCCCATTCCCACATGTTCAACTGAAGCTCCAGCTTGGTTCCACCGGTCACGGTGTTCATGGGCTGAAGGGTGAGGTCTTCCAGGTTTAGATCGCCGATGGGCGCGTTTTGCAGCATGAACTTCACTTGGAAGAAGGGATTCAAACCGGCCACGCGTTCGGGTTTCAAATCCTCCACCAGACGGTCGAAGGGCATGTCCTCGTGGGCGAAGGCGTCCAGGGTTGTCTCGCGAGCTCTATCCAAGACTGCGCCTATCAACGGGTCGCCGCTGAAATCGGTTCTTAGAACCAACTGGTTGATGAAGAACCCAATCAGGCCTTCCACCTGTTCCCGGTTCCGGTTGGCTGTGTCGGTTCCTATCACGACATCGCTCTGGCCGGTGTGCAGGAAGATGAGGCTTTGGAAGCAGGCGGTCAAGACGGAAAACAAGGTGGCGTTTTCGGCCCTGGCCAGTTCATGGAGATTTTGGGTTAATGTATTTGAAAGTCTAAAGGTTACGGCGTCGGCTGCATCGCCGATATATTCGGGGCGCGGGGTGTTGAAGGGCAGGGGCTGCACGGCGGCGACGCCAGCCAGCTTCTCTTCCCAGTAATGGGTCAGCTCCCCGAAGGCGGGTCCCGCCATGCGGTTTCGCTGCCATTGGGCGAAATCGGCGTATTGTACTGGCAGGGGTTTCAGGGGTGAAGGCTGGCCATGAACATAGGCGCTGTAGAGCCGGCTCAGTTCGTCCACCAGCACGCCGATGGACCAGGCGTCAGTTACGACATGATGCATAGTGGTAAGCAAGACGTGGTCGCCATCTCCCATTCTCACGAGCATCCAACGGAAGAGGGGACCCTGTTCCAGGTTGAATGGGGTTTCGGCTTCCAATCTCATGAGATTCAAGAGGTTGGCTTCCCGCTCCTGTTCAAACAACAGACTGAGGTCGATCACTGGCAGGACGGCGTATTGGTAGGCATGGATATGCTGGTAGGGCTGGCCCTGGTGCTCGTTTAAGGTGGTTCGCAGCACTTCATGGCGGCTCACGATGGCGTTAAAGGCCCGCTCCAGGGCCGTCAGGTTCAGGTCGCCTTTGATACGCAAGGTGAAAGGCACATGGTAGGCGGTGGAGTAGGCATTGATGCGGTCCACCATCCATAACCGGTGTTGCGCGTAGGACAGAGGCAATCTGTTTTCACGACTTACGGGCCTCAAGACTTCATCGGTTCCCATGGAGCCTTGGCGCAAACTATCGATTTCCTTTGCCATGTCCGATAAGACGGGGGTTTCGAACATGCGGCGGATGGGAAAGTCTGCATTAAATTGGTTGCGGATGCGAGAGACCAGTTTCGCTGCTAACAGGGAGTGGCCACCCAACTCAAAGAAATGGGATTGCGGACCAAGCTGTTCTACATTCAGCAGGGTTCTCCAGGTATCGGCCAGCATAATC
>JBNKOV010000363.1:0-5751 GCA_050294955.1 Holophagae bacterium | reverse complement strand
TTTTCATTCCCATGTTGGCCAGTAGAACGTTGCCGGACATGAGTGGACTGGGTGAGAAACACCAGTGGCATCGCTTCGGCAGCGTGGAGAGCCTTGCGGAAATTGGCAAATTGGGCGTCATTCAAAAAGTGCTGCTCATTCCCATTCTCTATCTGCTCCTGCGCTTTGCGATTGGTATGATTTTAGAGCTAGTGAGCAAGATCTGCCTGATGATTTACCTCGCAGTCCTTTTTCTTATTTTAAAGGTGATTGGGCCTCTGCTCTATATTATAGGCAAGGTGGTTACCTTTCTTCCCCTATTGGCGACCCAGAAGATTCTGAACCTGGCCAACGACCTGTATCCCAAGACCATCCGCTGGTCGTTGCGCAACCCCGTGGTCATTATTGCCGTGATTGCGCTCTGTGGATGGGCCACTTGGGAAGTGAGTAAAAGCCTGGAAACAGAGCTTCTGCCAGAGGTTTACCAGGGCGAGTTCACCTTCGAGACCCGCCTTCCTGTGGGTACGCCCCTTGAGGAAACTCAGGCCCTGCTTACCGGAGTTGAAAACGCGCTGTTGGAAGACAAGACCCATATAAGAACCGTTCTGGTTACTTTTGGGTACGACGTCACCAACACGACGCGTTCCGACGAAGGGGAACATACCGCCCGTTTCAAAATTTTGTTAGAGAGCAACAAAGAAAGTAAAATAAACCAGATATGGAATACGGTCATCGGTAAGGCCGAGACCCGCGCCGACCTTGAGAAACGGGTTACGGATCGGTTGAGGCGTCATTTTGAGAACATTCCAGACCTGGAAGTTCGGGTGAAGCGCCCGGTTCTTTTCAGCGCCACAACGCCTGTTGAGGTTGAAATCCACGGGGACGATCTCAAGCTGTTGAAGGATATGGCCATCAACGTTAAAGGCGTTATGAGCGCGTTGCCGGAATTGGCGGATGTGGAGGCGAGTCTGAAAGCGGGAGCGCCCGAGATTCAGGTGGTTTATGATCGCAATCGCATTGTTCGTTACGGACTGAATCTGAACGGGGTGGCCCGTCAGGTCCGCGACATGGTGAAGGGCAACGAGGCGACCCGTTTCAATCTCAAGGACCGTCGCATTCCCATCCTGGTCAGACTCCAGGAAGACAACCGGCAAAGGCTTGAGGATATTCGCGGGCTGACCATTAATCCGGGCGGCGAACATCCCATTCCCCTGAACGCGATTGCCAATTTAACCATTGGCGAAGGACCCAGCGAAGTGCGGCGCATCGATGGGAAGCGGGTTGCTTTGGTAAACGCCAACCTGGCGGGCGGATCTCTGGGAGCCGCTGTTGAGGCCATTGAGACCAATCTCAGGGAGCAGTTGGAGTGGCCGGAAGACATGACCTTCTTTATCACCGGCCAGAACAAGGAATGGAATGATAGCCAGGAAAGCCTGTATCTCGCACTGTTCCTCAGCCTGTTCCTGGTCTATGTGATTATGGCGTCTCAGTTTGAATCCCTGATTCACCCCTTCATCATCATGTTCACCATTCCCCTTGCCTTCTTTGGCACCGTACTGGGATTGAAGCTGTTGGGCATCAATCTCTCCATAGTGGTCTTCCTGGGCATGATCATGTTGGCGGGCATTGTGGTGAACAACGCCATTGTGTTGGTTGACTATATCAACATCCTTAAAAGGCGAGGTTTGGAATCTAAAGAGGCCATTGTACAAGCCGGTCAGGTTCGTCTGCGGCCCATCCTCATGACCACTGCCACCACCATGTTGGGCCTGTTGCCCATGGCTATGGGATTTGGCGATGGCGCAGAGATTAGAACGCCCATGGCCATAGCGGTTATTTTTGGCCTGCTCACCTCAACCTTACTCACCCTGCTGGTGATTCCCACCATCTACCATTTACTGGATTTGGCCGCCGTTAAGGTCTTTCATCGGAACCTGGCGGACCCGAGCGATAGCTCAGATCAAGAGAACGCGGAACAGGAGGCCCCGGCATGACCCACGTTACCGATACAGACGCAACAGCCCTATCACGCTTTTCGTTGGATCGCCGCATTACGGTGCTGGTGCTGGTTATGTCTGTGGCGGTTGTGGGTTGGATTTCTACTAAGAGCATCCCATTGGAACTCATGCCAAGGGGCTTTGAAACTCAATCGATTCAGATCCACGCGCCCTGGCAAGACTCTCCAAGTAAAGAGGTTCTGGAAAAACTCACACTGCCGCTGGAAGAGGAACTGAGCACGGTTAAGGGTTTGGACGGCATGACCTCTTACAGCAGAAGAGGGCAATCCTCCGTTTACATGCGCTTCAAGCATGGGACCGATATGAACGTGGCCTACCGGGAGGTTCGCGACCGGGTGGAGCGGGCGAGGCTGCGGTTTCCCGACGACCAGGAACGGGTGTTCATTCGCAAGGAAGACGTGTCCGGCATTCCCGTGGCCTTTGTGGGCATGTCCATCGATCCTTCGCTGACCGATTACTACAACCTCATTCAAAAAGAGATCGTCTTGCCATTTGAACGCGTGGACGGCGTTGCCTCCGTTACAGTTAACGGTCTGTTGGAAAAAGAGATCATCATTGAGGTGGACCGGGAAAAGGCGGAAGGCGCGGGGCTGAACATCTACCAATTGTCTCAGGAGCTTGGCGGCGACAATTTCACCATGGCGTCGGGCAACGTGCGCGACAACGGCAAAAAGTTCCTGCTTCGCTCGGTTGCCACCTACAAAGACCTGGAAGCCCTTGAGAACCGGCTAATTACCAACTCTATTCGGCTGAAGGACATCGCGAAAGTAAAATACGAGGAACCGGATAAACGGTTCAGCGTTCGCGTGGACAGCAAGCCCGCCGTCGCCCTGATCATCCAAAAAGAGGGCGAGGCCAACACCGTGGCCATCTCGCGAGAACTGAACCGCACCCTCAAAGAACTGCAAGCCAATCCCAGGCTGGCGGACATCGACATGGACATGCTCTTCAGCCAGGGCGATGTGGTGGAAGAATCTATCCAGAACCTCGTGAATGGGGGACGCATCGGCGGTCTGTTCGCCATCGTGGTGCTCTTCTTCTTCCTGCGCAGACTGAGGTTAACCCTCATCATCACCCTATCCATACCTGTGAGCCTGCTCATGGCCCTGACCACCATGTACTTTTTGGGTGAAACCCTGAATCTGCTAACCATGTTGGGTCTCATGATTTGCGTGGGTCTGTTGGTGGACAACGCCGTTGTGGTCGCCGAGAACATCCATCGCCTGCACCGGAACGGCGTGCCTCGTCGAGAGGCCTGCATTAAGGGCGCCTCGGAAATGGGCCTGGCCATCACCATGGCCACCCTCACCACCGTGGCCGTGTTCCTCCCCGTGTCCCTGATCGACGGTCAGTTCCAGTTTTTCCTCATGCGCCTCTCCCTGCCCATTTCGGTCTCATTGCTGGCGTCGCTTCTGGTGGCGTTGGTAGCCGTGCCACTGTGCGTGTACCTCACGTTGCCAACTTCGATAAGCCAGAAGGAAACCCTTTTCCGAAAAGGACATAACGCCCTAAACACCGTCCTGAGACACGCTTATGAAGCCACCTTCGAACGGCTCAATCGGATCTACGGAAAGCTCCTGGGGCTCTTCCTCGTGCGACGTTTGGACCTGATCTTGATAATCACCGCTATTTTTGTAATCTCTCAAATGGCGGCAAGTGATCGGGTAAAATTCGTGGATCAACAAGAGGAGGACCGCACCAGCTTTAACTTGGACGTGGACCTTTCCAAAGAGCACAACTTTGAAGACGCCAAGGCCTATTTCCGAGAGGCCGAGAAGGTTTTGGAGAAAAACAAGGATGAGTACGGCCTGGACGGTTACATAATCTTCCACCAGACCGGAGGCGGCTCTATCCAGGGATGGTTGAGCAAGGAGACCACCCGCACGCAAAACGCCAAAGACATCTCGGAAAAAGTGATGGCCGATCTACCGGAAAGAGCTGGCGTTAAGATCTATATGGGCAATGAAAACGAGGCCGATGAAGAAGACGGCAACGAAACCTACACCATCTATTTCCAGGGTGAAGACGCCGAACAATTGGATGAGGTGGCCACCGAATTGGAGCCTTTATTCACCAACCTGGACGGGGTTTTGGGCCTGAAAAAAGGCGAAGACGAATCGCCCAACGAATTGGCTCTGGTAATTGACGGCGAGCGGGCTTCGGCCAGTAATGTGAACCCTCAGGCTATTGCTGGCGTGGTTAATTACGCGATCCGGGGCAGCGCCCTGCCGAGATTTAACGATAATGGTCGGGAAATCCCGGTTCGCATCCGTTTCGAAGAGGAGGACCGGGAGACCCTGTCCGAATTGTCCAACTTTGCGGTGCCCACCAACGACGGGAACGCCCTTCCCCTGTCTGCGCTTACCGATATCAAGGTGCTCAGTTCGCCCAAACGGATCGTGCGACGAGACAAGAAGATTACGCGCTCTCTGACCCTTGAGCTGAACGACGACGGGGTTAACGAAACCCGCGAGCGGATTCAGTCTTTAATCAGCAATATCGATCTGCCCGAAGGGGTGGTTTTTGGCACGACTGCGCGCATGAACAAGATGGATGATGAAGTAAACACCATGATTTTGACGCTGTTCTTGTCTATCTTCTTTATTTACTTGCTGATGGGTTTTCTTTTTGAGAGTTTCTTTCTGCCGCTCTCCATTATCTTCACCATTCCCCTGGCCATGATTGGGGTCTGGTGGATACATATCATTACCGGTAAAAACATGGACTTCCTTGGGGGCGTTGGCATCGTGTTGCTGGTTGGGGTTGTGGTGAACAACGGCATTGTGTTGATCGACTACGTTAACAGATTACGGGAGAACGGCGTAGAGCGCAGCAAGGCCCTGCTCCTGGCCGCAGAACGTCGATTCAGGCCAATCTTGATGACAGCCTTGACCACCATCATTGGCATGATTCCCCTGGCCGTGAGCAAGCCGTCCAGTTTGGGCATCAGCTACAAGAGTTTCGGCCTCACGCTCATTGGCGGCATGTCTACCGCCACCGTGTTGACTCTATTGGTTATTCCGGTTTTGTACACCCTGTTCGACGACATGTGGGAGTGGTTGCGGACTGGCTTCAGTTTCGTGTATGGAAAGAAAGCAAGGGGATCATCCGGCCTATCCCCGGCATTTAGTGAAAAAACGGCGTCGGCGCCCGAGCCCAACTGATAGATTAGCCCTCCATTCGCAATCCATGCGACGAACGGGGCCTGGCTATAGTTGAAAAAGGACTTAGAGGGATTCCTGCTTCGCAACCATATACAAAGCAGAAGTTTCCACGCGCCTGTTACGTGTAACTAAAAAATACGGCTCTTCCAACAACCAGCAAACCTAAAATAGGGTTACGAGTCTCTCTGTCTTCTAAGCTACATCTATCCAGGCTCTTCAACGAGCCTGGGCCGTGTAAATGTATTTTTCCCAGCTTACTCGACTCGACCCTTAAAAATGAGCAAAGATCTGCTTAATGATCATAAAATTGGGAAACGGCGCCTGTACATATAGGCCGCATTTCCACTCTAAAAGCGGCCTGATCCATAAATTCAGGAGTTCGATTTATGAAAAAACCATCTTTAAAACTTGAGCAGATCACCGTCAAAAGCTTCCTGACCCATATCCAAACCAACCTTTTCGAAAAAATCCACGGGGGCCGGATTCTTCAGCCGAAGGACAAGGATCATGGAGCGACTATTACCATCCAAGACATGAATTGTGAAACCGCATGCGGAGGACCCTGTCCGAATACGGTTCTTTGCACGGTC
>JBNKOV010000362.1:0-5764 GCA_050294955.1 Holophagae bacterium | reverse complement strand
TCACCAGGAAAGCTGCGATTATGCTCCCCAAACCGGTTCGGGTGCTGGATCCTGAGTGGCGCGGCGCTTTTCATCAACAATTTGAGGCTCAGGTGAAGAAGGAGCCAGGCAGGCTGGCTCTTGCGACGAATTCCGGTTCTATGTCCTACGGGGTGCTGGACTTACTGGCCAACAGGTTGGCGCGACGCTTAACCCGCGCCGGGTTGAGGAAGGGCCATGTGGTGGGTATTTACGCTCATCGCAGCGCGGCGCTTGTGACGGCTGTTTTTGGGGCGGCCAAGGCGGGTTGTATCTTTGTGCTTTTCGATGCTGCTCTACCATTAGTAAGATTAAAGAAGCGAGCAGCTTTGACGCAGCCGAAGGCATGGCTGATTGAGGCGGCTTCCGGGCCGCCGCCTGATGAGGTTTTGGAGGAATCGGGCTACGAGCCGCTGTGTCGTTTGAGGCTGCCTCAAATGCCGGATGTGGATTTTCTGAGCGATGTGTCCGGCGAACCCGCCGGGGTCTTAATTGAGCCGAACGATGTGGCTTATCTCGCCTTTTCGGTATGTCCCAACGGGGTGGAGCGGGTGGTTGAAGGTTTGCACAGCGCGCCGTCTCATTTTTCTGATTGGGTGCGCAACACGTTTCGTTTCAACAAGAACGACCGATCCGCCATGTTGTCCGGCTTGTCTCACCATTCCCTGATGCGAGACATAATCACGCCCCTGGCTGTGGGCGGCTCTCTGTACATTCCCAATGAGTCGAATCTTTCGGCGGCGCGGCTGGCGCACTGGCTTGCGGAGCACGGCATTACCAGCGTCAACCTGACGCCGGGCATGAGCCGCATTCTGACCAGTGGCGCCACCAACCTGAAATTACTTAGCTTGCGTCAGGTTTTCTATATGGGAGAGACGCTTATTCAAGACGACTTGGAACAGCTCCATGCTCTGGCTCCCGGCGCTCGCGTGGTCCATTTCTATGGGGCGACTGAAACGCAACAAGCCTTGAGCTGGTATCCCGCGCCTGAGCCGTCCAAGAAAGATCAAACGCGCTGTAAGGGTCTGCTTTCAAGTCAGATCCCGCTTGGGAAAGGCATCACAGACGTGCAGCTCCTGGTGCTCAATCACCACATGGAAATGGCGGGGATTGGGGAAGTTGGCATGCTCTATATGCGCAGTCCTCATCTCGCTCGGGGATATTTGGGCGAGGATGAGGAAGGCCGGTTCCTTATGAATCCGTTCACCCAGCGGGAAGATGATCGGCTGTTTAAGATGGGCGATCTTGGCCGCTATCTGCTGGATGGAAATGTGGCTCGGGTTGAGCAGGCTGCTGAGCAACTGAATGTAGGCGGGTTATTGGTGGATTCTGGGGATATTGAGACGCCCCTGGTTCATCATGACCAGGTTCGCCAGGCCCTGGTTACTGGGATTTCGTATTTGACGGATGATGGCAATGAAGACACAGCGCCCGTTGCCTGCATTATTCCTAAAAACTTTGAAGCTACTGAAAAGAACTCTCTTACACGAGCTCTCGCGGAGTATGCGCGGGCCATTTTGCCGCCGCCCATGCGTCCCGCTTCCTGGCTTATTCTCGATCATTTTCCCTTAACGCCCTGTTTGAGAGTGGATCGCCAGGCGCTTCGCATGATGGCGGCCAATTCCAGCGAGACAGGAAAGAGCCAAGCGCCTCGCAGGAATGGGACTCCGACCATGGGCGCTTATGTGCCACGGGTGCTTAATGAGCATTTGGATCCTGCGGAACCGGGCGAACAAGCACTCTTGTTTCTAGGCGGTTCCGGTCTGCCAAGATGTTACTTGAACAATCCAAGACGCACGGCCCTGCAATTGCTGCCCGATCCCTGCGGTAAAGAACCGGGCGCTCGCATGTTGGCAACTCACAAGAAGGTATGTCAGTTGCCTGACGGAGAATGGCTGTTTGAGTCCTAAATCTTATTTAATGGTGGTGAAACAACGGGTCCAATGGGTGCGAACCCAAAAGGTGATGGGAACGCGTAAATAGCTCATAATCAGATCTGTGCCTTTAAGCTCATGACTGCCTTCGTCTTCGCCGTAAGACCACCATAACAGCCATGCCCGGCCCTGGATCATTTCCTTGGGCACGAAACCCCAGCCTCGGGAGTCGTCGCTATTGTTGCGGTTGTCCCCCATCATCAGGTAGAAACCTTCGGGAATGGTGTCCTGCTCGCCGCTTTCCAAGCGTTGAATGATCTGGTCGTAATAGGCCATTTCCCTGGGATTGTCGTTCTCTTGCTTATAGCTGAGATAACGATCTTGCAGAGTCCTTTTGGTTTGCCCCTTGAACCAGTTCATGGTCAAGGTCTTATACCTGCGGTGCCCCGCGTTTTCCAATCCGGGCTTGTCTTCATCGAAACCCAGTGGCTTGTAGCGGTTCTCAGGGTCTCTATCGCCGGGAACCCCATTGGGCAAACTTCGGTGGGGTTTGAAGAAGGGGTACTCTTCGTCTAAGGGCGTCCCGTTTATATACGGCTGATCCTGAATGAGTTCAAAGCGGTCGCCGGGCAGTCCAATACAGCGTTTGATCCAGTCCTGTTTTTCGTTGCCAGGCCATTTAAATACAATCACATCGCCCCGTCTCACGTCGCGAAAAGGGAGGATGGCCCGGTCCAGTTTGGAGGACTTTTTGAAAACAAACATATTGGCTGTGATGTGGTCGCCAATGAGAAGGGTGTTTTCCATGGACTTGGTGGGAATCTGAAAGTTCTGGAACACAAAACTGCGGAAGAACATAAGCAGCGCCAGGCCGTAGAGAATGACCTCCACTGTTTCGCGGAAGTTGTTCTTACGGTATTGGTATTCCTTCTCCTCCCCAGCTTGGGATGGTTTATTGGATTCCTTTTTCTTGGCCATGAAATTTGCCCCTAAAATTCGATTCCGCCTTACGAGTCTTTTCCTGGAACAAGCCTGCGATTGGCGAACGGTGAGACCTCGTCCGATGCATTATACCAGTTCATACATTTCCATCAAGGCGATTGCGCATTATTTCAGACTTTCTTCAAGCCTTCCTAAAGGACAGACCTGTCAGAAAGCCGAAAATAGCCAGCACGCCCAGTACAATTTGCCAGCGATATTTGGCCAGCATGTTGGGCGTGTTGAGAATTTCCGCCTTGCCGTGATTGGCTTGAGCAGCGGTATTGTCGGCGGCGGCTGTGGTGGTGGCAGTGGAAGATTCGCCGCCTCGATCTCCGGCTGCGGGAGCGGGCGTTCCAGAAACCTTGATGTCCAACGTCTTCTGCCCTTCCTGGCGACTCCATTCGAAAAGCTTTACACCCTGTTTTTCGTCTACGCCAGCAGACTCAAGGCCCAGTCCGGAGACTTCCATGTTCATGGGCATGAGGAGCACATGAGCCACATCCTGGTCGTCGAGGAGTGGGATGCTGTATTCGTTCACCTTGCTGGCGTCATAGCTGTGGATGCTGCGGACCATTAATTGGGTTCGGCCGGGCTTCAATGCATAGGCCAGAGAGGCCTTGTCCTCTTCAATAATCAGGTTCTGCTTCAGAGGCATGCTGCCTCGCAAGGTGTTGGCGTCCAAGCCTTCACTGCCTGGGATTAAGGGAAATGAAAAGACGGGCTCTTCCCTGAGCAGCGTTTTGGGAGGATCGCTTACGTTGTCCAGGTTGAAGAACAGGCCAATGTCCAATTTGTCTTCATATGCATAGAGCGCAAGGCTTCCCAATCGGGCATTTAAGGTAACTTCTTCTGCGTTGTCGTAAACCTTGATGTTAAGGGGCTGGTTGACGTCCTGGATGCGGGTTGAGTAGAAGACGGGGCCTTTCATGGCCTGCAACAAAAGCTGGCCCGGCTCAAATTCTCCGTCGAACTCTATTTCAAAAGACCCTTTCACATCTTCCAGATGCGCCACGGTTTTCATGCCGCCGGTAAGCGTCATGAGGATGAGTTGATCGGCCTGGCCCTCGCCATCGCCGCTTCCGTTTTCAATAACGCCTTTAATGGTAACCGCGCCCATTGCGTATCCGGAGATGAATATCCATAAAAGAAACAATCGCATGAAACCCTCCCAAACAGCCTGCTATTTTAGCTGGCGCCAGGGGCTTTGTCATGTTATTTATGACCCAACCTCTTGAATTCCTGACCATATTTGGTCATTTTACCTGGCCGCATGTTGCCACTGGTCGCATAATACCTGGGTTCTAATTGGAGCCATCATTCAGAGGTCCAAATTTTCCAGACGCCTACAAGAAGAGCTTGATCATCCGCCCATAGGCATGGGTCTTGCTCTTTTAAAAAAGAGCAACCGAACGGGATGTTGGGTTTCCCCCGAGTCTCAAGAGGCCTGTTCGGTTTCGTCAATAAGAACGTCAAACGGCTTTTTCGCAGTCTCAAGCCACAGACGTCAAGACCCGCAAGGCCCATGGCCTGGCGGGTCATTTTTTTTACTCTTCCACCAGGGGATCGCCATTTAGGACAACCGTGTCAAAGCGCTCGCCCTTCTGGTCGAGAATATGAAGGATGATGGGATCCGGTTTGCCGTCTCCGCCCATGAGTTCCCGGTTGATGAGACCCAGGTCGAACTCCAATTCTCTGGAGACTGCAATCCCAAGACACAGAGGGTTTTTACCGAGCAGCGTGAACTGCACTTCGGTTTGGACCGGATTGGACTCCATGAAGTTGCCGCTCCAAATCAAGGTTGGGGTGAAGAGGCAACTGCCGTCGTAATTCACGTGCATGGTGAGAATGTCATCGTGAAGGGAGACATCCACCAGGGTATAACTTGGAGGGTTCAAGCTGTTCAGGTTTCCCTGAATCACTTCATCGGCCTGAAGCGGCGCAGCGGGATGGGCAGACGCAATGTCGTTTCGCTCCAGGTTGCCCATGAGGGCGGTCACGCCAAGAGGCGCGCTGGATGAGATCTCGTAATAGTAGGTGTTGTGGGCCAGGTTCTCGATTTGAGGAAAGATCTCGCCAAACACTTTTAGGGCCTTGGCCGAATTGGCCAGGGGGAAGCGGTATTCGCCCAAGAGTTCATTCTGCTTGTTTTTAAGCTGGACCAAGACCTCGGAGTCCTGAGGCTCGATGGGCGGGGCCTCGCCCGGGAAATTCGGGATAAGATTCACAATCGCTGCGCCTTCCCAATAAGAGCCGCCCACAGGCGTGCCGGAGTAGACCTGATAACGATTGTCGGTCAGGCTGCTCTCATGGAGATGGGTTTGCAGACCTTCCTGGCCGCCTTCGCTGTCATAACGAACGGAAACAAGGATGCGCCGGGATCCTGAAATCAACAGATGGCTGGTGTTCACGGGAAACACCTCATGCACGCTAATCTCGTCGATGGAGCGCGCTTGCAGGGTAATCTGGAGTACGGGAAACAGGTATTCCCCAGAGTCTGCAATGGGTTGCACGGAAATCATTTTAGACGTGGAGGCGCCATTGTTGAGAATAAGGCTCGATTTGAAGCCGCCGCCCTGACGCGCCACATGGGTGATGTAACGGGGCGCTTCATAGAAAGTGAAATCTTGGGCAATGGCCTGACATGAAAAGACCATGGCCAGGATGAACGCCGAAAGACAACCATATTTCATAAGAGACCTCCAAATCAGCCGAAGCTGATATCCAAAAAGGGAGCAAACAACATGCCAGTTAAGGCGAGTGATGGTGGATTGTAGCATACCAGGCCATTTCATTCAAATATCTCGCCCTGACTGGCCCAACCCGGCGGCCCGGCCAGCCTGGTTGCCCCATTGGCGATTCAGGAAGGCATGGGAACAGAGCGGTGACAAAGC
>JBNKOV010000361.1:0-5769 GCA_050294955.1 Holophagae bacterium | reverse complement strand
ATTCCATTTGCCATCCATTCATCAAGCAACTCTCTATTAAAACCCGTAAGCATCGGATACATTCGAACTGTAAGCTTCCCTTCCTTCAAAAAATCTTTGTATAAATCAATTGTTGCCCGATCAATGCCAGCATCATGAAAACTTGTAATTCCTTTAGACAAACACTCATCCATGGCTGCTTTAATTGCTTTGATGTTTTTCTGTTTCCTCTGCGCTGGAGTCTGTTTTTTCAGGTATTCCCCATAGGCTTTGCCTATGAGAGATGAAGCCGTCTCCTCAAATATGCCAATGGGCATGCCTTTTCCATCTCGAATAATGGCTCCTCCCGAGGGGGCCGGAGTGGCTGCGTTGACGCCGGCTATTTGCATAGCGCGAGCGTTGGCGAAGGATGCGTGGCCTGATGCGTGTTGTAGGAAAACGGGATTATCAGGCGATACCTTGCTCAATGCTTCATGGATGGGGTAGCCATTTACTGTGGGACCTGGAGGTCTGTCCCACTTTTCCTGGTGCCAACCTCTGCCAATGATCCATTCCCCTGGTTTTTTTTTGGCAACTTCCCTTTTGACAAGCTCGATTATTTCCTGCCAGTTGTCTACATTCATGACATCCAAATTCATGCTTGCCAAACCCATGTTGTGAAGATGGGCGTGTCCTTCTATGAAACCCGGAAAAGCTGTGGCCCCTTTCAGGTCAAGGATGCGGGTGTTAGGGCCAATAGGCATATCCGCTCGTTTGCCAATGGCAAGAATGCGGTCTCCTTTATTGCCAACGCCTCTACTTCACCGGGATCTTCAAGGGTAATAATTTTGCCCCCTGTAATCAGAAGATCGGCAGTCTGAGCTAAGATTGGCTTGGCAAAAAGTATGAGGCTTAATAGGAAGGGGATATAGCGATGCATTTCAGGTTCCTCCAGGAAAAACGATCTCTTAATCCTAGGGATTTTAACCCAATCCGATCATTTATGAGGAGGTATTTTACTGTAAGCCGTCAAATCTCGTATTTCATGGCATTCCAGCTTGGGTTCTATCGCCGAAATTCCCACCGCCCGACTTGTCTTCCTTTGTATATATAGGCGGAAAAGAAAGAAAAAACGGCTCACTTTTTTTTGATTATTTTTACTTTCTTCTCGGGGCTGCAGTTAAGCATCTGGAAAGCAGTGTGTTCTGCCCGGGAGTCAATTATGATGAATAGGCTCCATGCCATGCTTCAATTGCGATTTTTTCACCAACTTGGAGATGCCCGCCTTCGGATAATCAATCCGGAGGCGAGCCTGGTATTCCTATGCTTGCTTTTTTTAAGCGGCCTTTCCAGCCTTTACATTTTGGATATAGGCTTCCACTTCCTGTTCTAAAATGCCAAGCGTTACAGCGCCATTACGAAGAATCACATGATGAAAGTCTCGAACATCGAACGATTCACCAAGCTCCGATTCTGCATGTTTACGCAGTTCTTTAATCTTGATTTCGCCCATTTTGTACGATAGAGCCTGACCAGGCCAGGAAATATAACGGTCAGTTTCAGTCGTGCATTCATGAATGGACAGGGCTGTATTGGAGGCAAGGTAGTCAATGGTCTGTTGACGGGTCCAGCCCTTAGCATGGATTCCCGTGTCTACTACCAACCTACAGGCTCGCCACATCTCATAAGTAAGGCGACCGAAGTTGCTGTAGGGATCTTTATAAAAGCCGGCTTCAAGACCCAACCATTCACAATAAAGACCCCAACCCTCGCCAAAAGCAGAAAGGTATAAACTTCGACGAAATTTAGGAAGATCATCTAATTCTTTAGCAAGGGCAATTTGAAGATGATGTCCTGGCACGCCTTCATGCAAGGTCAAGGCTTCCTGAGTATACAAGGGCCTGCTTTTCAGGTCGTAAGTATTTACCCAATAAAGCCCGGGCTGTGTGCTTTCCAGTGGCGCTCCAACGTAACGACCTCCGGTGTATTTTGGCGCGAGATGATCCGGGACAGGTTCTACGCCATAAGGTTGGCGGGGGAGATGTTTAAAGAGAGCCGGCAGTTTGGCGTCGATGTTTTTAGCGTGTCGGGCGGCTCGCATGAGCAGCTCTTCACCAGTTTTCGCATAAAATTGAGGATCGGTTCTCAGAAATTCCAAAAATTCCTTGAAGCTGCCCTTGAAACCAACTTCTTCAATGATTGCTTCCATTTCCTTTCGGATGCGAGCAACTTCCTTTAATCCAATCTGGTGGATTTCATCCTCAGTCAGCTTCAACGTTGTGAAGTGCTCAATTAGATGCTGGTAATAGGCCTTTCCGTTGGGCAACTCCGACGCGCCCAGAGTTTCACGGCAATTAGGCAAGTAGGTGTTCACCATAAAGTCGTAAAATGTCTTGTATCCAGGAATTGCAAAATCCTTGACCGCCGCTCTGCCTTCGGCTTCCAGACGATTTTTGTCCGCCTCACTGAAGGTAGCAGGGAATTTGGTGAACGGTTCATAAAAAACACTCTTTTCAAGTTTTTCTACAATATGAGAGGAGATAGTGTCCTGGTAGCCTTCCATAGCCACCCTTGGCTGGACAAACCCGGCTTTCATGCCTTCCTCCACCATGGTGATATTCTGCTCCATGTATGTAGGAATGGCCTTAAGACGGCTGATGTAATTTTCGTATTGTTCCACGGTGCTCAACGGCACGCTTTTTGGCATTGCGGCCAGGTCGATATGAAAACCGGTATCCGCCTTCATTTCCAGAAAGTGCCCGCCAAACTCGTGTTTCTTTACACTGCGATCCAGCTTGTCTTCAAATAACTGAAGGCTTATCAGATCCTGCCTGCTCAAGACGTCCCGATCAATGTCTCTCAGGCGGTCCAGCATGGATTGAGCGAACGCCGCTCGTCTAGCTTCATCCTCTACTGAAACGGTTTGCAAAAGATGATCATAGTCATGAACCCCTTGCCATGTCGCCATCATGGGGTTTTCCTTCGTGTTGAATTGAAGGGTTTCCTCGAAAATGTCCATTAGCTGATCGTGTTGGTTTGATTGGTCTGTGTTAGGAGTAGATACATCTTCTGATTGAGGACTGCATGCCCAAATGCAAATCAAGACGGAGATCAAAGGGAAAAGGCTCTTCATGGTTTGCTCCTGAATCGAGTTCTGTCCGCGCCCCATGAGCATACCATTCAAGAGGTGTAATCATCAATCTTCTTTTGATATATCAGTGGTGGCTTACATGGTCCCTTTGGGGATTTTCTGGCGTCTTCACTGCATATTCCACTTAGCTTCTCATGGTGGTCGTTGCGCGCAAACCTTTATTGGGTTAAACTGGGCCGGTTGAATCGGACGGGGTGATTTCGAGATGAATATCATCGGGATTTCTGCTTTTTATCACGACGCGGCATGTTGTCTTTTGCAAGACGGAAAACTCACTGCCGCAGCTTCGGAAGAACGTTTTACCAGAGTGAAGTACGACCCCCGGCTGCCCGTAAGGGCGTTTCGCTTTTGTCTTGCAAAAGCGGGTTTGACCGTTAGGGATATTGACGCTGTTGCTTATTACGAGGAGCCGGTCCCCAAGCTGGCAAGACAGCTTTGGTCTGGAATCGGGCGGCGTAGTAAGGACCTCTCTTGGATGGATCCCAACAGGCCCTTACGCGCCATTAGAGAGCGGTTGGGATTCGAAGGAGAGGTTCTTACCTTTAATCACCATTACTCTCATGCCGCCTCTGCTTTTTTCTACTCGGGTTTCCAAGATTCCGCCCTGCTCGTTGTAGATGGGGTAGGGGAGTGGGCAACAACCAGCTATGGTTTTGGGATGGGTTCACAAATAGAGTTTTTTGACAAAATTGAGTTCCCTCACTCATTGGGATTGCTATATGCAGCGGTAACCTCCTACCTTGGCTTTCGCGTGAATGATGGGGAATATAAGGTGATGGGCCTCGCGCCATACGGAGAGCCGGTTTACTGCGATCACTTTCGACGCATGGCTTTATCTGAACCGGGGCCAGGATTTTCACTGGACATGCGGTACTTCGACTTTTTAAACGGCGAACGCATGTTTTCACAGGATTTTTGCGATCTCTTCGGTCATCCTCCCAGAGAGGAGGATGGACCGCTGACTCAATTTCATTTTAATCTTGCTCGAAGCATACAGCGGGTCTTGGAAGAGGTTCTTTTGGAGAAGGTTGGGTGGTTGTATCGACAAACCGATTCATCCAATTTGTGTTTTTCAGGAGGCGTAGCTCTTAATTGTGTCGCAAATGGGCGAATAGTTAGGGAGGGGCCATTTCGCCAATTGTTTGTTCAGCCCGCCGCTGGTGATGCTGGCGGGTGTCTTGGCGCCGCTGCAGGAGCGCATATCCAGCTTACGGGACATCGACCCTCGCGAGAACCTCTTTCCCATGTGTACCTGGGACCTTCTTGGCGGAATGATGAAATTGGGCGTATTTTGAAGTCCACTGGTTTGCCGTTCCACGACTTCAGCAACAATGAACCTCAGTTATTGGAAAAGGTTGTGGATCAACTGGAAGAGAGGCGGGTTGTTGGGTGGTTTCAGGGGGCCATGGAATTTGGACCAAGAGCTTTAGGTGCGAGAAGCATCCTTGCCAATCCTCTCGATCCCCAAATTCGTGACAGGCTTAATGCCGCTGTTAAGAAGCGGGAATCCTTCAGGCCTTTTGCTCCAAGCGTTTTGGCGCGCCATGCGTCTCATCATTTTGATTTGAACCACCCATCTCCCTTCATGTTGGAGGTTTGTCAGGTTACCTCGGAATTGCAACTTCCAGGCATAACCCATGAGGACGGCTCGGCTCGGCCCCAGACTGTGGATGCAAAACACGCCCCGAGGTACGCGGCTTTGATCGAGGCATTTTTTAAAAGAACGGGATGCCCAATGCTGGTCAATACATCTTTTAACGTCAAGGGCGAGCCGATTGTCTGTTCACCTGAGGACGCGCTCTTCTGTTTTGCCGATGCGCAATTGGATGTGTTGGTAATAGAAGACTATCTTCTGTATCGTGAAGATCTTCCTTCTAATTGGACCCAGTTGCTGGCTGCATGGCGGTCTACAAGGCCCAAAGGGAAGTCTTTGTCTCGCAGTCTTATCGGTGAAAATCTTTACACTTTTGTCTGAGGACTATTTATGACTCATTCTCAACGCCGGAAAAATTGTGAAGAGCTGGCCTTATCCCTTGCAGATAACAAGGTTTTGATCGAGACAAGAGTGTCCTGGCTGGAAGAACAGGAACCAACTTTGGTCAAATCGGACCACTCTTTTGAGGCGCTGAGGCCCCCTGCGCCCATTAGTATATGGCATCCAGAGATCCAAAATGGGGAGCAGGTGTTTATACGGCCTGAACCCGGTCCGTTTGGGGATCATTATTGTGATGAATTGGTTATAAAGGCACACCCAAAAGAAGGCGTAAAGCGAATTTGCTTTTTTGGAGAATCGGCAGCGGCAGGTTATCTCTACGCTCCGCATCTTACACCTGCGAAATTATTGGCCCATCAACTCAGGGGGGAGGCAGGCGATCTGTTTGAAGTCGTGGATCTTGCGCGAACCAATGAAACGTTGGGCAGCCTTGTCCACACTATTGAAGCATCTCTGCAATTAAAACCTTCTCTTTTGGTGGTGTTTGCTGGAAATAACTGGAATCTCTTAGAGACCCCTGAAACTAGCGCATATGCTCCTTCCTTTAAGGGTAGATTAAACTATGCAGCCCGGTACAGGGAAAAAGGTTTTGAAGGGCCATTGGAGGAAGCCGCAAAAGACGTCTCATCCAAAGTCTTTAATACATTTGAAAGAATCTCTAAAATAG
>JBNKOV010000360.1:0-5775 GCA_050294955.1 Holophagae bacterium | reverse complement strand
AAGGATTTTGGCATAAACGTAGGCGGCGTGGCCGCCACCAATGATGAGGCGTTGAATCAGGCCATGACCGAGGCTCGCGAGGCCAAGCTGAAAAAGTCCCAGCGGCAAATGGTGGCTCGGGCTTTGATGGATCGGGAAGGAGCCGAGCAGTTGGTGAAGGCCCGCATGGCCCAAGCCCGCATGTTGCATGAGGCTCTATCCGCTCATGGCGCGCCCACGGCCCATCCCGCCGGCGCCCATTGCGTCCTGATAAACGTGGCCGCAATGAGTCAGCTCAAGGGTTACGATTATCCCTTGCAGTCCTTCCTCTACTGGCTCTATAAGCATACCGGCGTGCGGGCAGGCATCCACAGCGCTGGCATGCAGCGAGACGCGGCCCTCAACGGCTGTGTGCGCCTGGCCATTCCTCTGGGGTTGACCCATGAGCAGGTCGCCGATATTGCCTCCAGAATCACCGGGTTGATGGACATGGGAACCGAGATTCCCAATCTGGTTTTGGAAAGCAAACCCACCGATTTCATGGGCGAAGCCAAGGCTCATTTCAAAATTGGCGCAGCCCCTGGGGGCGTCGAGCAGAGCCCGGTCCCTGCGCCGGTGGCTCCCGTTCCACAAGAGTCCAAAGCTCAGCGCGGGCCAGTTGTGGATAAAGACATTGCCGTTATTGGCCTCAGCGGTCGTTATCCCAAATCACCGGATATGGACGCCTTCTGGCGCAATATTGAAACCGGTCAGGACTGCGTCACCGCCATACCCGAATACAGATTGCAGGGCCGTCGGGCCTTTAATCCGGCCACGGGCCGCGTCGAGCAGGCGCCGTCTTATCAGGGCGGGTTCCTGGATCATATCGACCGCTTCGACGCCATGTTCTTCAACATGACCCCCAAGGAAGCCGACAACGCAGATCCCCACGAGCGCCTGTTCCTGCAGGTCTGCTGGGAAGCTTTGGAAGACGCGGGTTACACCCCGGAGAACCTGATTCCCAAGGGGCAGCCTCGCAACGTTGGCGTATTTGCTGGCGGCGTCTGGTCCCAATACCAGCATATAGGCACCGAAGAAGGTTACAAGGGCGGGGAAGCCGCGCCGGGCAGTTTCCTGTGGAGCATCGCGAACCGGGTCTCCTATGTCATGGACATCAACGGACCCAGCTTAACGGTAGACACGGCCTGTTCCTCTTCCTTGACGTCCTTCCACCTGGCCTGTGAATCGATCCGCAAGGGCGAGAGCAGCCTGGCATTCACCGGCGGCGTGAACCTGGATGTTCACTACGCCAAGTTCCGGCTCACCTCCGCGGGCGGCGTGTTGTCGCCGGGCGGCGTCTGTAAGACCTTTGGCAAGGGCGCCGACGGTTACGTGGCGGGCGAAGGCGTGGGCGCGGTATTGTTGAAACCCCTCGATGCGGCCATAGCGGACGGGGACAACATTTACGCCGTTGTGAAAGGCACGGCCCTCAACCACGGCGGCCACGCCAGCGGTTATATTGTGCCCAACCCCAATGCGCAGGCCCAGGTTATCAAGGACGCCTTGGAAATGGGCGGCGTCGATCCTCAAACCGTGACCTATTTGGAAGCCCACGGGACCGGAACCGAGCTGGGCGATCCCCTTGAAGTGGTTGGCCTGGTTTCAGCCTTCGGGCAACCCGGCGAGAACCCCTGTTCTCTTGGTTCGGTGAAATCCAATATTGGGCACTTGGAAGCGGCGGCGGGCATTGCCTCCTTGACCAAGGTCATTCTGCAGATGGAGCATCGTCAACTCGCGCCCTCCATTCATACAGAAACCCTAAATCCCAACCTCAATTTTGGAGGAAGCCCCTTCTTCGTTCAGCGAGAGTTGACCGAGTGGAAACCTTTTGGCAATAACCCCTTGCGTGCGGGCGTCAGCTCATTTGGCGCGGGCGGCTCCAACGCCCATGTGATCATGGAAGCGCCTCCCCAACGGGCCGTTCCAGCCCCTACAGGTCAAGCTTGCCTGTTCGTGCTTTCGGCCAGGGATGAGGAAAGGCTAAGGGTTTATGTACAACGCATGATCGCCTTCTTGGATCGAGCGGAATTGCCTGCTTTGGAATCCATCGCCTACACCTTGCAAGCAGGTCGCGAGCCCTTGTTTGCTCGCATCGCCCTTATCGTGTCCTCTCACGATCAATTGAAGCAGGGTCTGGAAGCCTTCCTTGCCGGTGACACGCCGGAATTCTATAAGGTCATCCACCAGGATCCCAAACAGCGGGAAGTTGTCTTTGGCCGTGACGCAGAGGACATAGAGTATCTGCAAAACGTGGTTCGAAAAGGCAATCTCCACAAAATAGCCGAGCTTTGGGTGAAGGGCGCGCCTATTGAATGGTCCAATCTCTACGGAGATCACAGGCCGGTGCGTGTATCCTTGCCCAAATATCCCTTTGCCCGTCAACGCTATTGGATCTCTCAGAAAACCGCAGGGGCGCCAGCGCCGCTGGCGGCGGCGAAACCTGCTCCGGCAGCTCCCGCAGTGGAGCCATTGTTATACTTTGAGCGAGTATGGGAAGCGTCTCAGCCAAACACGGCCATGGGACTGCCTAAGAGCCTGTTGATCTTTGATGTCAACCATCAGTTGAAGGATGCGCTGGAAGCAACTCTGCCAGAAACCGCCATCTCTTTGGTGCTGCCCGGCCAGGTTTTTGAAGATTGCGGGGAGCAGGTCTACAAGATTGACCCGGGCAATCCGGCCCATTACCAGAAACTGGTCTCGGTTGTAGGCGCGGGCGTGGGTCAACCCCAAGCCATTCTGCATATGTGGCAATACCGCCAGGCGGCCTTGTCGGTCTTTGAACTTGGCGACACGCAAACCTACAAAACCCGAAGCGACGCCTGGATGGATCGAGGCTTGTACAGCATCCTCTTCCTGGTTCAGGCCATGGCGGAAGGAAAATGGGACGATCGGTCTCGTTGTCTGTTCGCCTATGGTTCCGATCAGGCCTCAGAACGGCCTCAGGATGAAGCGCTTTCAGGATTTGGCGCGTCAACGTCCGTGATCTTGCACCACTTCACCCTGAACAATCTGCGATTGGACGCCATGGAAAACCAGGCGCTTGCTGAGCTGCTTATGGCGGAATTACAGTCGGGCGGCCATGCTTCTGGAGCAGCCATTGCCTATCGAGACCATCAGCGGTTTGTTCAAACAACCGCGGCTTGGGATTGTCCGAAAGCGGCAGACGGCTTGACCCTGCGAAAGGGCGGGACCTATCTGATTACCGGCGGCCTGGGCGGTTTGGGCATGATCTTCGCCCGCTACCTGGCTCAGACACAGGGCGCCAACCTGGCCCTTACCGGTCGATCCAAACTGAACGAGGCAAGGAAAGCCCAAATTGCCGAATTGGAGAAATTGGGCGGCAAGGTGCTATACCTGGCCGCAGATGTCACCAATCCGCAGGATGCAATTCGAGTTGTACACAGCATTGGCGAAACCTTTGGACCCATTCACGGCGTACTGCATTCCGCAGGCATCGAGGCCACGGCTCGTGCGGACGAAAGCGACCGCGATCTGTTCGCCAGACTCCTGGACATCAAGCTATACGGAACCCTGTTCCTGGACCATGCAACCAAAGATGAGCCGCTGGATTTCTTCATGCTCTTCTCCTCCGTATCGGTCTTCCTGGGCGATTTCGGCGCGTGCAATTACGCCGCCGGAAACTGTTTCATGGACCATTTCGCCTACGCTCGCGAAGCCAAACGTCTTGCGGGCGAGCGCAAGGGACGCGCCATTTCCGTAAACTGGCCGAACTGGAAAGACGGCGGGCTGGGAATGCCGGAAGAAGACGCGCGTCTTTACTTCGACTATTCAGGCATGACCCTGTTGGAAACCGAAGATGGGCTGAAAGCCTTTGAGGAAATTCTGAAAGCGGCCCCTGCCCAGGTGATTGTGGCCAGCGGCGTTCGCCAGAAAATTAATCGTGTCCTGGGCGTTTCAGCCTCGGGCGGCGATTCAGGCTCGATGGCGACTGTGACCACAGCCATGTCCGATAGCGAACTTCAAACGGCGGCAGAGTCTTATCTGAAGAAGATCTTCTCGGAAGTCACCCGCCTGCCCGTAGACCAGATCGACGCTGGCGTGGGCCTGGAACTCTATGGCATTGACTCGGTCATGATCATGGAACTCACCGATATTTTGGAACGGGATTTTGGCTCCATACCCAGCACTCTGTTCTTCCAATACCTGAACCTGCGCGATCTCGCGGGATACTTCATTGACAAGCGCCGCGCTCGGATAACCCAACTTGCGGGCATGGAAACCGGGTCGGTGGACGCCGCCCCCGTTCAACTTGAAACCACCGCTCAATTCACGTTGCCCCCTGCGCCTGGACAAGGTCGTCAGGTAGAGCCCATTGCCGTGATCGGCGTCAGCGGTCGCTACCCCATGGCGGATAACCTGGACCAGTACTGGGAGAATCTGAAGGCGGGAAGAGATTGTGTGTCCGAGATCCCGGAAGACCGTTGGAGCCTGGACCTTCACTACAACCCGGACCCCAGCCATTTTGGAACCTCCTACAGCAAATGGGGCGGTTTCATTTCCGATGTGGACAAGTTCGATCCCCTGTTTTTCCGCATCACCCCAGCGGAAGCTGAGACCCTGGAGCCTCAGGAACGTCTGTTCCTTGAAGAGGTGTGGAACACCATGGAGAACGCGGGTTACACCAGGGAATCCCTCTCGGGACAACAGGTGGGCGTGTATGTCGGCGTTGGTTTGCCTCAGTATCATTTCTTTGATTTGGACGGCTCCGTGAATGAAGGTGAAGGCGTGGCCCCGGGCGCTCAAGCCGCTGTGGCCAACCGCATTTCTTATTTCTTTAATTTCAACGGCCCCAGCATGGGCATTGACACCATGTGTTCCTCATCTCTCAGCGCGCTGCACCTTGCTTGTGAGAGCTTGTACCGGGGAGAAACCCAGACAGCCATCGTGGGTGGCGTGAACCTGAACCTTCATCCCTTTAAATACAGTGTGCTCAGCCGATTCAACTTCCTTTCCACAGACGGACGTTGCAGAAGTTTTGGCGAGGGCGGCGATGGGTACGTGCCGGGCGAGGGCATTGGCGCCATGATGCTGAAACCCCTGAGCCGGGCTCAAGCGGATGGCGACCATGTTCACGGCCTGATCCGAGCGGTCACCCTGAACCACGGCGGGAAGACCAACGCGTTCTCCGTGCCCAGCCCCAATCTCCAGGGTCGGGTCATTGCAGAGAACCTGGCCAAATCGGGCATTGATCCTCGCAGCATTACCTACATGGAAACCCATGGCACCGGCACTGAACTGGGCGATCCTATTGAAATAGCCGGTTTGAGCCTGGCCTTCGAGCCCTATGGCTTGAGCAAGCAGTCTCGCGCTATTGGTTCCGCCAAGTCCATTGTGGGCCATTTGGAAGCCACGGCGGGCATTGCCGGCATCCACAAGGTGCTTCTGCAATTCAAACACAGGCTGATTGCGCCATCCATTCATGCGGAAACCCTGAATAAGCGAATTAACTTCGCCGATACGCCCTTTTACCTGCAGCGAGACGCCACTCCCTGGGTTCCCATTGAGGGACAACCCCTGCGCGGCGGCGTAAGCTCATTTGGCGCGGGCGGCTCCAACGCCCATGTGATTGTAGAAGAAGCGCCGCCGGCGGCGACTCCTGTTGCTGTTCCCGGTCCCTTCCTTTTCGTGCTCTCCGCGCGAAATGGGGAGCGCTTGAAGGTTCACGCTCAAAATATGCTGACCTTCCTGGAGCAGGACGCAGAGAACCAGGCCCTTGAACTGGCCAGCCTCAATGAT
>JBNKOV010000359.1:0-5784 GCA_050294955.1 Holophagae bacterium | reverse complement strand
TATTCTCCAAATGCTCCCCGCCGAAGAGGTCGTATCGAAAGAGAAAGCTGATAAAGCCCCGCAGGCTTTCCGGCACGTCGTAATCTTTCAACAGGCGATCTATATCCGCTGGATCAAACTGTGTTTGAAGGGTTTCCTTGAAAAACGTCAAGTTAGCCACCACATTCCAAAACGCCTCGTAGCTCACGTCGCCCGAGGGTATGGCGGGCGGCTTCCCAAGAATCCACTGGAAAGCGGTCAAGGCCTCTTTCAGGGTGTCCCCGTCCAAAGGCCCGGAAAGGTTGGGAACAGAAGGATAACCATAGATTAGCGACAGACTTGCGAGATGTTCGAAATGCTTGTCAAAGTTCTCATTGTCCACTGCCCGCGAAGGCAAAGTCCAGCTTTTGAAATTGGCCAGGTACTCGCTTTTCCCACGTAAATAGGGCTCTGCTCTACCAGGGAACACATTCTCCACATCCTCGGTATGACCGCCGCTGGTGGAGGTATAGAGCGCGTCAATGAGGCGATCATTGTGATATAGAACCAGGGAATCGGTGGCCCGCACCGCTTCATCGCTCAGAGCCATCTCATTTTTCATGCCCTCATAGGCCTGACAGGCCGGGCCATCACAAATATCGTAACCATGTCGCCTGAACCGCCCCATGTTCTTAAGCACGTAGGTTCGAGCCGCAACTGCTTGGGCTTTCAAGGCTTCAAGCTGAGGATACACTCTTGGACCCAGCTCGGAGGGCACCACGCCCAGCAAATAGGTTTCCAGAGGCAACTCGTTGATCACCCTTATTTTGCCGCCCACAATCTTGAAGCGCAGAATACCCCGATATGGCGTATTGCTGTAGCGAATGGGATCGTTGGGGTCCAAGCGAACCAAAGCCAGGTCCGAGGCGTGAAGGGGATGCTTGTCGAAGTTGTCATCCACCCAGAAATACTTCGAAGCGCCAAGCTTGACTGGGAAGGCGTCCTTAAACCCTTCTTTCATCATGAGTTTACGCAGTTGGGCCGCTTCCTTGTTAGAAGAAACCGGACCCACCCGCAATGCCTTCATTTTGCTGCTGGTTCCCGTAATGGCGAAGGTGTAGTTGGGAAACCGACCTTCTATCTGTGACTTTGTTTTTTCCAGACTCTTCTCATTGTAGGCCGCCTTGATCTGCACCCAGAATTGGGTTCCCATGGAGCCTTTGCCTACAATCAGTTTGAAGCTGCCGCCGGGGCTGATGGTCTCCACCACCTTGTCTCCATCAAGCACAAGCAGGGATTTGGCGCTGGACAAGTCAATCACCTTCTCCGGCGATTTCAGCCCCACGCGGACCCACACGACATCACTTTCCCGCCATTTTTCCCAAGCCCCGTGTTTCTGAGCCATTAGCGGAAAACAAAAGAAGAGTAGAAAAGTGTATTTCAAATAAAGCGCTCCCGTCTATTCCTGTTCGGATTCATCGACCCGGGCCGATGTGGCGAAGGTAAGGCCCTCGGCTCCTGCGGCTTTGGCCGCATCCATAATCTTCACAACCAAACCGTGGTTCACGGTTTTGTCCACCTTGAGAACCACCATCTTTTTCTCGAATTGGGCCAGGTTCTCGCGGATGATGGACTCCAATTCACCGGGCTCCACGCTTTGATCCCCGATAAAAATACCCTTGCTCTTGTCGATGCTGATGGTCAGGTTCTCCGACTTTTCCTGTTGCCTGCTCGCGGCCCCTGGCAGAGCCAGGTCCAGACCGTGATCGTCCTTGAACTGGGTGGAGACCATGAAAAAGATAAGCAGCAGGAACACCACGTCGATAAGTGGCGAGAGGTCTACCAGAATGGAGGTGTTCTTGGACTTGCGCTTATACAGCATTTTTCTCTCCGCCCCGCAGCAACAGCACCAATTCAATGATCCGTTTCTCCATGGTGAGGAAGATACGGTTCACCCGGCCTTCAAAATAGCTGTGCGCCACAATGGTGGGAATGGCCACCGACATGCCAGCCGCCGTGGTGATAAGCGCTTCGGATATGCCGCCGGACAGGTTGCCTGCATTGGTCATTCCAGCGGCGGAGAGGGTTTGGAACACCTTGATCATGCCCGCTACGGTTCCCAACAGGCCCAAAAGCGGCGCAATGGTGGCGATGGTCCTCAGGATGTTCAGGAACCGCTCAAGCACATCGGCCTCTTGTCGAGACTGGTCTTCCATTAACTGGCGCAACTCTACTGCATCCAGGTGACGATAGGTTATGGCGGTTTCCATTAATCGATTAAACATGATGTTTTTAGAGCGACAAACTTGCAATGCGCCCTCATATTGTCCTAAACTCAAGCAGTTCCTGATTTTGTCCAGCAGGTCGCTGTTCAGGTAGCCTGGCATTCTCAGGTTGACGAGGCGTTCAATGGTTATGGCCACCGTCAAAAACAGGCAGATCCCAATTGGGATCATGAACCATCCGCCTTTTTGTATAATTTCCCACATTCGTTTTCTTCCTCTCGCGCTTACTTCCTGTCATACAGGGGCTCATTCTAGCTTGTCCGGCGGCTTCCCACAATGGAAAAAGCCAGATTGCTCTCCTGAGAAGGGAGCAAGAATGGCGCCGTACCTAGACGCCAGGTTGAAGACCGAACGCCGGGTGATTTTTCACTGTTCCATTCAACAACTATTTGGAGTTACCGATGCAGCAACACCGCGCTATCACAGTTTTACGCTTTCTCACCTATTTGGTTTTCCTTATATCCGCCTCTATGCTTTCTGCGGGGGAAAAAAAGATCGATTCCGTTCTCGTGCTGGGACCCCTTTCTCAAACCGGCCATATTGACCAGGCTGCGTCCAAAAAGTATACGGAACTCAAGCAGAATCTGGTCTCTGTTATTGTGGACAAAGGCATGCCTTCCGCCGGTGACGCCTTCCATTTCTTTGACCAGGAACTGTCCTGGAAAAAGACCACAACTGCCAAATTGGCGTCCCTCGCTGGCGATGGTCTTTTAATTGTCTCCTTTAATATGACGACGGATCGGTATACCGAAGGCTCCCTTCAGCTTAAGTGGAACGGCGAGGCCGATCTCTACGGTGATGGCGTCAAAATAGGCGGGTCGATTGATGGCGGGTTTTCCATTAAGGCCCCAACCGGTACGCAGCATCTTGTATTTGTGTTGAAGAAAGGCGAGGGCGACCAGGAGCCTGGCCTTGCTTGGAAGAGCGACCTTGAAGGCGCTTCTTTTTCCATAGAGCCCAAACGTCTGGTTTCCGCCGAGCAGCTTTTTGAGACCCCTACCGTTGGCAATCTTCAGGTTTCTCCCAATGGGAAATGGGTTCTGCTAGGAACGCGGGGCTGGAACAAGGCCAGCGGCGCCTGGGAGAATCGCGTAGAACTGCGCACCGCAGACGGTCAGGTGAAGCAGCAATGGCAGTCCGGCGCCCCTTCTGGGTTTGCCTGGTCTGATGACAGCAACCACATTGCCTATAGAACCGGCAACGATGTATGGGTGGAATCCACCGCCACCGGCCAGGCTCGCCGCGTGCTTTCCAATGTCAAAGGGCTAGGCGGTTTTGGCTGGGCGCCAGACGGCAAGTCGCTCTTTTTCAACTGGTCTACCGATGGCAAGAAGGATATTAGCGGGTTTAAACGTTACCAAGCTCTTGAAGATCGTTGGGGCGGTTGGCGCGACCGCAGTCAGATCTACCAGGTGGATTTGGAGAGCGGCTTCATTCGCCAACTTACCGAAGGTGAAGATTCCCACGGTATTATGGACATTCACCCCGATGGCAAGCGCCTACTGGTGACCAAAAATCCAGTGGACTATAAGGAGCCCTCCCACATTCTAACGGTGCTCATGGAGTTGGATATTGCATCGGGCCAGCTTACCGAATTGGGCCAGTATCGCGCCTTTAACACCGCGGCCTATGGTCCCAATGGCCTGTACGTGCTGGGCGGTCCGTCTGCCTTTGACGGTGCGGGCAGCGTCCTGGACAAGGCTACACCCCCCAACGACTATGACGCCCAGTTGTACCACTTCAATCCCCAAACAGGTCAGGCCAAGGCCCTGTCCAGGGACTTTGATCCCAGCATTAACAATATGACCGTGTTGCCTGACGGAAACCTGCTGTTGGTGGTGACCGAAAAGGAAGAAACCAATGCCTACATGTACCATGTGGATGAGGCCCGCTTTCAACGAATGGCCAGTCCTGCGACCGTCCTTGACACGGTTTCGGTTTCTAAAGAGAAGGATCCCACGGTCTATTGGGCTGGCACGTCGGTAACCACGCCCCAGAAAGTGTTCCGGTCAAAGCTGGGCCAATGGAAGCCTGAGCCCTGGTTCGACCCCTCCAACGGCGTGTATGATCAAACGGTGTTTGGCGAGGTTAAGCCCTTTACTTTTAAAAATAAAGATGGTTTGGAGATCGATGGCCGTTTCTACACGCCTCCTGGCTTTGACCCTGAAAAGAAGTATCCGCTTATCGTGTATTACTACGGTGGAACGGTTCCCGTGGGCGAGGCTTTCACGGGGCGATATCCCTTTAATTTGTGGGCCGCCAATGGCTATGTGGTTTACATCGTGCAACCCGCTGGCGCGGTGGGTTATGGCCAGGCTTTTTCCGCAAAGCACGTGAATGCCTGGGGCAAGGAAACCGCCGATGAGATTATTGCGGGAACCAAGGCCTTTCTTAAGGCTCACAGCTTCACCGATCCGGCCAGGGTCGGCTGCGGGGGCGCCTCCTACGGCGGGTTTATGACCATGTATCTGGTTACTCGCACCGATATCTTCTCTGCCGCCATTTCCCATGCAGGCATCAGCTCGCTCACGGGTTATTGGGGCAAGGGCTGGTGGGGCTACACCTATAACGGCGTGGCGGGTAGGAACAGCTTCCCATGGAATAACAGGGACTTATACGTAGAGCAGAGCCCGGTTTACTCCGCTGATAAAGTGACAACCCCGCTTCTGCTGCTGCACGGCGATGCAGACACCAATGTGCCGCCCGAGCAGAGCCATGTGATGTATACCGCTCTAAAACTTCTGGATAAAGAAGTGGAGTTAATCACGATCGATGACCAGGATCACTGGATCTTGCAACACGATCAACGCTACATCTGGTGGGACACCATTCTTGCGTGGTTTGACAAACACCTCAAAGATCAGCCGCAATGGTGGACTTCAATCTATCCCTAGATTAAGAGAGAGTCGGTCAGGCGGACAACCGCCTGGCCCTTTCTGCCTGGGCGGCTACGCTTGCTCAGGTCAGGGCAGAAGTTGCAAAGCTCAGGGTTACGGCTTCTCAAGACGCGGGGAAATTGATCAGGCCTTGGGCCAAAGAGCTTACAAGCGTGAAAAGGTTGAGACATTGCAGGCAAATAGTAGCGTTGCGGCGGAAAAAGCGCGGCGCCGCTGGCTACATTGACACAACTCGTGGCCATAGGTGACCAAGCGGGGGAAAAGTTGAAATGAGCCGTGGCAAAAGATGCTCAAGAGCGCGAAAAGAAAACTTCACTCAGGGAAATTGAGGCTGAATAGCGGGCCAAGTTGGATAAGATCGATGAAAAAGGGGATCCGATCCAGGAAACTTTGACTCAACAGAGGGAAACCGCGCGAGACCACGGCGCATTTTTAAAAACGCCCGCCCGCTTCGCCACTGTTGGTTAGTATTAGTATATAAAAACGAGTTGGTTAGCGACGAGATTGGCGGGTTTTGACCGATCGGGTGAATGACCCCGCTTCCTGTCGAAGAGATGGACCGGATCACTCCCGCGCCTCATCTAGCCAGGGCAGATTTTCGGGGAGAATGCCCATGCGGCCCAACTCGTAAGTGGCGTAATCGT
>JBNKOV010000358.1:0-5784 GCA_050294955.1 Holophagae bacterium | reverse complement strand
AGAAGGTCTGAAGGCGTCCCTTCCTCATCAAAGATTTCGCGAAATCTGGGCACATAGGGCTGGGCATTTTTCAGGGCAAACCGAGTTTGATCCGCTCGCTCCTCTTGGAGGTAGGCGATCCATCGCTTTGTCTCAAAGGAATCCGGCGCAAGATCGAATGCGCCGGATTGTCCAAACAATAGGCAGAGGAGCAGAGTGGTCATGCGTGTCCTATGGTTGCGCCCCTATTTGCAAAAATGGAACTGGCCGATAAAGTCCCCAAGGGCCTCCTCATCGGCAACGGTTCCCGTTAAGTCCAGCTCATCAGCAGGCATGGCCGGGTCTGGATCTGGACCATAGCGAAAACCGAAACGCATTTTCTGATCATTCTCACATTGGATAAGAAACATGGTGTTTAGACCATCTCTGGTGTTTGTGCCCGACATCCTCATGTTGCCTCTTTGGGTCAGGTAGTTAATCGTTTTTCCATCCTCCAGCTCGATAACGCCACGACTTATGATTTCAGTTGTGTCGATGTTAATATTCGCTTCTCTCAAGGCGCTGGGGTCATCTGTCTTGCCATCGAAATAATCACGGAGTTCCTGGTTCTTTTCACCGCCCCATGCGAATTTCATGTAAAAAAGGCCTTCTGTGCCCATATCCTCTTTTTCGTTTTCCGATCGCGGTTGGCCATTGGAGATAATCACCATTTCCATAACAAAGGGTATGGATAGGGCCACTTGAGCGTTATACTCAGGCGGGAGTTGTTCCACGCCTAAAAGTTCCAAAGATTTTGGACCCGGATTTTTAATATTCTCCTCAAACTCTTTCGCCTTCTTGATTCCAAAATAACCAAGACCAACGATGGCAACGCCGGCCAGCAAAACCAGGCCAGCACAACCTATTCCAATATAAAGTAATATATTACTTTTCTTTTCAGCCATTCCGCGCCTCCATTCCTTTTAGCAACTAACAGGCATATCATAATACAATATTGGAAAAGGAATCCAGGTATTTGGCGCTCTATGTTAAATCTCCCCCAAAAAATATCAGTTGTGGAGCCTGGCGTACTGGTCTCGCAGGATTCTGCGCATCACCTTGCCGGACGCCGTTCTTGGAAGCTTGGAGGTGATGCATACATCATGGATTTTAAAGAGGGGATTTAAATGGGACCGAATAGCAGATTGCATTCGCTTTTTCAGGTCGTTGGGGTCTAAATCTTGAAGCGTGACCGCATAGATCACCAGTTGGCTAGGTCCGCCGCCCTGTGGCGATGACGCGATTGCAGCCGTTTCGTCTATGCCCTCCACCAATTTCAATGTGCGTTCAATTTCGGCCGAACTGGTTTTAATGCCTCCTAAATTCATGGTGTCATCTGCTCTGCCAAGGGCACGATAATAACCTCCGGGCAGGCATTCCAACTGGTCCCCGTGCCGTCGCAATGTTTTCCCCTCGGGGCCTTGCGGGGTGTCTGCAAAATATTCCTGGTAATGGTCTTTGTTTAGTAATTTAACCGAAAGACCGATGGATGGGCCTATCAGGTAAAGCTCGCCTTCATTTGACTGGTTTCCTTCAGGATCTACCAGGTAGAGTTCAAGGCCCAGGCTTGGCGTTGAAAAGGTGCTGGGAGCTGAGGGTTGGATTAAGGTTGACATAACGTATCCTCCGCCTATCTCTGTGCCGCCGCAATATTCAATAACAGGGCGGTAACCCTTTACTCGGGACATCAAATAAAGCATGTCTGCGGGGCTGGAGCATTCGCCAGTGGAGCTAAAGGCGCGAATGTTGCTCCAATCCAAACCATCTACAGCGCCGGTTTGTTTCCAAGCCTTCACCAGGGATGGCACGACGCCCAACATATTGACCTCTGCGTCTTGAACAAACTCACAAAACTCTTTCGTGTTGGGCGCTTCGCCGTATAGGGCGATGACTCCCTTGTTGAGCAAGCTGGCAAAAATGAGCCAGGGACCCATCATCCAACCCAGATTGGTTGGCCAGGCTACAACATCTCCCTTGCGAATATCATGGTGCAGATAGCCATCCATTGCGCCTTTCAGTGGGGTGGCGTGGTTCCATGGAATGGCCTTGGGATCGCCTGTCGTTCCCGATGAAAAGAGAATGTTGATTGTGTCATGGGGATTGCATTTCACGGCCTCAAAGACCTCGTTCTCCACTAGGAAAGACGACCAGGTCATGTCACCCTCCCTAAGAGTGGTCCCAGTGTTTTTTCCGCAAGGTATGACAATGGCTTTCGGCGCTTTAGCTTCGATGACCTTCGCGTACATGGGCAGCAATTTTCCGCCTCTGGGAATGGCGTCCATGGTGAAGATTCCCTTCGCCTTGCCAATTCGAAGTCTCGTAGCTATTTCCTCGGGGGAAAAGCTGTCTGCAATGGATATTACACAGCAGCCTGCTTTCACAATGCCAAGGTAGATGATCACAGACTCTACCGTCATGGTCATGTCTATGGCCAGTGCGTCACCTTTTTGAAAACCTGAATTCATTAAACTGTTGGCAACCCGGTTGGATGCTTTGTTCAACTGATCATAGGTCATTCTTTCCAGAGGCGCGCCTGGGGTTGGGCGATAGATCATGGCCTGTTGTTGCGGGTCCCCTTGAAAACAACTCTCGATGATGTTCATCTCTGCGCCTGGAAACCATTGGGGAGATGCGTCTCGCGCTGAGCTGTCCAAAAGTTTGTCCGGTTTTTTATGAAAGACAACGCCCAGTTTGTCCACAATGGTTTCCCAAAACGCTTCTTTATGGTCAACGGACCACTTATATAGGTCTGGGAAATGGGCAAAGCCTTTTTCTCTTAGCAATTGAGCAGCACCAGCCTCTTCAAGTATTTTCTGGTCTGGTGTCCAGGCCGGAAAGGGACGGTTTTCTGACCAGGCGGAGGACAGCAGGTCGAAAAGACCTTGGTGAATCTGAAAAGGCGTGCTGGGACTTAGTATCTCCTGCTTGAGTCGAGCCCAAGCCTCTTCTCCGTTGCAACGGGAGAGGATCTGGTTTATTTCTTGGGCTGTCTTTTCGGAAAGTTCCTGGGAGAGACCCCATTCCTCAAGTTGGCTTTGATCAATTGCAAGCTTCATACTACAACACCCTTGTTGTTTTATTCTGACAGGGATCGCCTTGGTTGGAGATCCGGGCCTGGTTTAAATCTGAGCGTTTAATTAGCCTTTTTTCCCCAGCCAGGATCGGACGTATTCCGGATCCATGGTTTGTTGAACCCAGGTTGTGAGTTGCAGCGGTTTGAAGGTGTCCACCATCACCGCGTATTCATAGCAGTCCTTTTTCCCAACGCTGGCCTCTATTTTACCGGGTTGGGGGCCGTGGGGCACATCGCCGGGATGGAGCGTAATGGAGCCAGATTCAATGCCTTTACGGCTCATGAAATCTCCCTCTACATAGTACAACACTTCATCGCTGTCCACATTCTGGTGGAAATAGGGCGCTGGAATGGCCTCGGGATGAAAGTCAAAAAGGCGCGGCACAAAATTGCAGACCACAAAACCTGCGGTTTGAAATACCTGGTGAATAGGCGGCGGCAAGTGGATTTTGCCGACAATGGGCTGAAAGTCATGAATGTTAAACGCCCAGGGATATAGATAGCCGTCCCATCCCACAACGTCCAGGGGATTGTGGTCGAGAGTGTAGTTATAGTAGCGGTCATCTGTTTTGACAATGAGGTTATAATCGGATACGTGGTCAATGGGATCCTGGAAGGCGGGTCGGCGGATGTCTCTTTCTGAAAATGGCGCATCCTCCAATAGTTGACCGAACTCGTTTCTATACCTGCGCGGGGTCTCGATGGGGCTATAGGATTCAATGATAAAAAAAAGATTGTCTTCCGACAAATCCTCAAGGCGGTATAGCACGCCCCTGGGAATTACCAGATAATCGCCCTGACGAATGTCCAGGGTTCCATATTCGCTTTTCAACTTTCCCGAGCCTTTATGGGTGAAAAGAATTTCATCTGCCCGAGCATTGCGATAGAAACGATCATCCTTCTCTGTGAACGAGGCCGTTCCCAGGGTTACATCGCTATTGTGGAGGAACACCTTACGAGCGGACAGCATGTTGCCCCCTTCGGGAGCATGGTGAGTGAAAAAATGAAAGGGCTGCTTTGGAGCGTCTGGCCACGGCTCAAACTGGCGGTGGTCTATTGCCTCAACCGCCTTTACCCTTGTCGGTGGATGGAGGTGGTACAAGTTGGAAAAAATACCAGAAAACCCTCGGGTGCTGAAAAGCTCTTCCCAATAGAATTGACCCTTGTCATTTTTAAAAACCGTATGTTTCTTTTGTGGAATATTTCCCAGTTGGTGGTATATGGGCATGGCATCCTCCCGCGTTTGCGTTTCATTGTCTTGGGCATCTTAAAACGTTCGGACCCAAACTTCAATCTGCAAAAGTGGGTGGTGTGCGTTTTTTTACGGCGACTCGGGAGAACGTCTGCAAATTTTGCCTGGTTTAACCCACTGTTGTCAAAGCTTTACCAGGAAGGCTTCCGAAGTGAATTCTCCGAAAAGGGCGGGGGGCCATTTCCTTTGATTTTAAAAATCAGCAGCCAGAATCTATCATTTCAAGCATTTGGGATTTTGGAATACCATGGAGCATCCAATGGGCGAAAAAAATGGGTTCTTCAGCCATATATGCGCTTTTTGGGAAGGCCTTCTCAAAATTGTGTAGAATATGAAAGCGAGAAAAATAAGGATTAAGGTTATTTTTATTATAAACCATAGGACCAATTTGTTATATATTGGTGGTTAGGATGGCTGTTGGATCTTCTCGCATATTTTAGTCGGTGCTCGCTGCTACTATTTGCGTGACCTCAGAAATTCTACCTGTTCGGGCAGTACCGGAAAAACAAATCGCGAGGTTCAGGGAACTGGATGGAACGAGAAAAATACTGGCGCGGTCCGCATTTTTCATGGTTTCTTCTCTGTTTTGTGAATCTGGGTTGCCAACGGTCAATTGCCTGTTAATTTAAATCGGTGCGATGTATCTTATGCGCGTTTTGCTCCCACTCACTATATTATTGTTACAGGCTTCGTCTTCTGTCTGTTGGTCTTGGACGGGAAAGACGGGATATGCCGGGGCTCATTTTACTCGGATTTCCAGCAAAGATGGCCTGGCGGATGACAATGTGCATGTCATCTTTCAGGATCGTTTGGGTTTTCTTTGGATCGGCACTCGGGACGGCTTGTGCCTTTATGATGGCGTGCATATTAAAACTTTCAGGCATAACCCTTTAGACGATAATTCCATATCCAACAATTCGGTGCTCCACATCGCCGAATCGAAAAACGGAGTGTTGTGGCTCGGTACATGGGGCGGGGGATTGACTGCCTATCACCGAAACGAAAACCGGTTTGTTCGGTATTTCGACAATCCCGATCAACAGGCGGAAGATACGCGAATTCAGTCCTTGTATTTAGATGATCAGGGCCTTGTTTGGGCGGGCACCTTTGCTGGCGGTTTGCTTCGCTTGGATCCAGAAACGGGAGCTTTTAAAACCTGGGTTCACGAAATCGGTCTGTCTGATAGCTTGCCGGACAATAGAGTCTGGACAATTGCTGAAGCCAGACCTGGATACCTGTGGGTTGGAACGAATGCAGGGTTGGGATTGCTGCACATGGCTTCTGAGCGTTTCACAATCATATATCGTCACAATCCGCAAGATCCCAACAGTTTGAGCGATAATCGCGTGCAAACTGTGCTGAAGGATAAGGCGGGCCGTTTGTGGGTGGGCACCAAAAACGGATTGAACATCATGGAGGCTGAAGGTCGGTTCCGCCATTA
>JBNKOV010000357.1:0-5793 GCA_050294955.1 Holophagae bacterium | reverse complement strand
GAATGCAATCGGCCGAATATATTGCAAATTCAGGAGCTGTTGGTAATGCAATTGGGGGGTTGTCTGTAGGTGAGCCAGCAGAGGAAATGTATGCAATGACAGAGGTTGTATGTGCTGTACTCAACTTTGAAATTGCCTGTCTGGCTGCGGGCGAGCTGGATTCAGATCAGGTCTTCGATCTGGTTTTGGTGGACGCGCCTTGCAGCGGGATTGGCATTATCGGGCGTCATCCCGAAATCAAGTTCCTCAAGAAAACCCCAGCCGACGCTTCCCTGCGAGACACCCAGCAAGCCATTCTGGAAGCAGCCTGGGACCATGTGAAACCGGGAGGTCATTTGCTTTACACGGTTTGCTCTCTGGATCGGGATGAGCTTGCTAAGCCGCCCGAGGATGCTGTTATGGATTCGGAGCATATCAATGCCTGGTTGCCTGAGTCGGTCCCTTGCACCAAAGAAAACGGTGTTTTTTCCTTTTCACCGGGATCTGCATTTGACGGCTTTTTGGGCATGCTTCTGCACAAGCCCATTTCGACCTGACGGTTTCACCTATCACTGTCATAGAAACAAACAATTAGACAGATGCAATAAGTAGGCCCCATATTATGTTTATCATGAAGGCGTTGCAAAAGGACGCTGAAACTCGCCTATGGGAGGATTTATGAAGAACATGAAGGTGGACGTCGCCATTATTGGAGCCGGGACAGCAGGCCTGGGCGCCCGGCGATCGGCTTTGAAGCATACCAACAGCATCGTGATGATCGAGGGCGGCAGTCACGGAACAACCTGCGCTCGGGTAGGGTGCATGCCTTCAAAGCTCTTGATCGCTTCGGCTGAGGCAGCTCACGCTTTGGAAAAATCATCTCATCTGGGCCTTCATCACGAGGGCTATTCTGTGAATGGACGGGAAGTGATGGACCGGGTTAAGAGGGAGCGGGACCGCTTTGTTGGTTTCGTTCTGGAGTCTGTAGACGAGATACCAGAGGAACAGAAGCTGACCGGATACGCCCGCTTCTTGGACGACCATCGCCTGCAGGTTGGCGATCACACCATTGTGGAGGCGTCCCGCATTGTGCTTGCAACGGGCTCGGCTCCCGTGATCCTTCCTCAGTTCAGGGAACTCGGCGATAAGTTATTGATTAATGACGATTTATTCTCCATGGACGATCTTCCCCAATCCATTGCGGTGTTTGGGCCTGGGGTCATTGGTTTGGAATTGGGCCAATCCCTGCATCGACTGGGCGTGAAGACCTTTGTCTTTGGAAGAGGCGGTCGGGTCGGGCCTCTGACGGACCCGGCGCTTATCGACTATTCTGTGAAAACCTTTCAAGATGAGTTCTATCTGAACCCGGACGCTCACGTGAAATCCATGGAGCTGAAGGATAACGGCGTAGACATAACCTTTGTAGATTTTGATGGTCAAGACCGTCTGGAGCATGTGGACTATGTCCTGGCCGCCATTGGCCGCAACCCCAATTTGACGAAACTGGGCTTGGAGAACACCTCCCTGAAATTGGATGAAAAGGGCATGCCCGCGTTCGATCCCTTCACGATGCAGATTGAAGACAGCCATATTTTCATCGCTGGCGACGTTGGCAATTTCAGGCCCCTTCTGCATGAAGCTGCGGACGAGGGCCGCATTGCGGGGGAAAATGCAGGCCGGTTCCCCGATATCAGGGCTCATAACCGGAGATCTGCCATGGGCGTGGTGTTTTCAGATCCGCAAATGGCCATGGTGGGCGATACCCATGCATCTCTTCCCGAAGGCAGTTTCGCCACCGGGGTGGTCTCTTTTGAGAATCAGGGGCGCAGTCGGGTTATGTTGAAAAACAAGGGCCTGCTTCATGTCTATGCGGAACACGGCTCCGGACGATTCCTAGGGGCGGAAATGCTCGGACCCGGCGCTGAACACCTCGCCCATCTGCTGGCCTGGGCTCATCAGCAGAAATTGAATGTGAACGAGATGCTGGAAATGCCCTTCTACCATCCCGTGATCGAAGAGGGTTTGCGAACGGCGCTTCGCGATGTGCGCAGCAAACTGCATCTGGGGCCAGCGCCCATTGCGGGTTGCCTCGATTGCGGTCCCGGGGCCTGATCTCCCAAAGAAATCAAGTTTAGGGCGGAGGCCGGGAAACCGGCCTCTTGAACCTTAAAAGAAACGACGTGATCCTTGGTTACATGCTGTCAATTTTCTTGCAGATCTCAAGCATGCGCTTCAGGCTGTTGTCTTCGGTTTTGAATTTGCAGCCCAGGATTTTCAGCGCTTTTTTATTAAATTCTTTTTCGGCATGGTAGGCCACTTCAAGCTCCACCATGGTCTCCACTTTCACAATCTGGGCCTTCCCGGCCAGGAACTTATAGCCGGTTTCGTAATGTCTGCCGCTGCTGTTGACCAGCTCCATGGTGCTGGGCGTCAAATCCCAGATGTAGAACTTAACCGATTTAGCCCCAGCGTTATCTCCAAGCGCTTCTTCAATGTCGTTGCTCTCGGCCAGAGCGACCACGCCCCGAGGGTAGATAAAATATCGGTCCTCTTTTGCGCTAATGGGCTCCAGGTCTTGGGGCAGGGGACAGTGATAGAGAATGCGCCCCTTGATGTCGTGGCTGGTGTGGGTCACCTGAGTCTTCATGCTGGCGTTCAACTGGGGGATGGACACCTCCAGAGAATCCTCGCGAAGCACATCGGTGAAGCCGGTGAACACCATCTTCTTGCTATCAAAACTGAAGAGGCTGGCCTGGTGGGTTGCGCTTCCGTCTGCGTAGCGAACCTCCAAAGGCATATCCTTCTTTTTACATTTTGCGAGCGCTTTCTCAACCTTGCCGCTAAACAGAAAACCCATTCAATATTCCTCTTTTGATTGATGTTTCGAGAATGGGGAGAGAGTCTCCTTGAGTTCAATATCGGCTGGGTCTGCGCAAATAATGAGAAGAAAGGAAAGACGGAGGCGGGAAGCCTCCGCCGTACAACAGTTTAATGGTCGCGGAGCATCTCGGCAATGCGGAACGACATTTCCAGGCTCTGCTTGGCGTTAAGGCGGGGGTCGCAAGCGGTTTGATAGGAATGCACCAGCTCCTCGTCCTTAATATTTTCAACGCCGCCAATGCATTCGGTGACGTCGTGGCCGGTGAGTTCGAAGTGAACGCCGCCCGGCACCGTGCCCTCGGCCCGGTGAATCTTGAAGAAGTAGTTGAGTTCCTTTAAGATGTCTGCGAAATGTCGCGTCTTGTAACCGGACTCAGAAGAGTAGGTGTTGCCATGCATGGGATCGCAACTCCAAACTACGTTAAGGCCCTCGCGTTTGACCAGCCTCACCAGATCGGGTAATCTTTCGCCCACCAGATCCTTGCCAAATCTTGAGATAAGAACCAGGCGGCCTTCCTCGTTCGCAGGATTGAGCTTTTCGATGAGGCGGAGCAGAGATTCCTCGTCAATACTGGGACCAACCTTAATGCCTATGGGGTTCTTAATGCCGCGCATATACTCTACATGGGCGCCGTCGATCTGGCGTGTTCTATCGCCAATCCACAGCATGTGAGCCCCTGTGTTGTACCAGTCGTTGGTAATGGAGTCTCTTCGGGTGAGCGCCTCTTCGTAGCCCAACAACAGACCCTCGTGGCTGGTGAAAAGATCGACCTGGTGCAATTGAGGGAATCTTTGGGAGTCGATGCCGCAGGCTTGTATGAATTTCAGGGTGTTTTGGATGTCGTAGGCCACCTTCTCGTAGTGGTCGGCCAGGGCGCTGTTCTTCACAAAATCCAGGTTCCAAGCGCTTACCATGCTCAAATCCGCATAGCCGCCATGGGTGAAGGCTCGCAAAAGGTTGAGCGTAGAAGCCGATTGATGATACGCTCTTAACATGCGCTGGGGATCCGGAATGCGGGCCTCTGGCGTTGCAGCCAGCGAATTCACGCTGTCTCCTTTATAGGAGTGCATCTCTACGCCGTTCACCATTTCCGTTGGTTTTGATCTGGGTTTGGCGTACTGTCCTGCAATTCGACCCACCTTCACCACCGGCTTCAAGGCGCCGTGGGTTAATATAATGGCCATTTGTAGCAGAATCCGCAGTTTTTCTCTGATGTTTTTGGCATGGTTGAGATTGAACTCTTCGGCGCAATCACCGCCTTGGAGCAGGAACATTTCGCCCCGCGACACACTTGCCAGTTTACTTTTCAGATCTCTCACTTCACCAGCAAAAACCAGAGGCGGCTGTTGGTGCAGCTCTTCCAGAACCGCTTCATATGCCGTCTCGTCCGGGTATTCCGGAAGTTGCTTTGCCGGGAATCGCTTCCATGAATCACGCGTCCATTCACCTGTCATTGAACCGCTCCTTCTCGTTTCTTACTTCGGAACTGTAAGGCGATGAATACCGGAATGAGGCTCCGGCAAAAAATTGACCGTGATTATAGAAGAAAACGTCACGAAGTCCAATGCCATTTTACTCTTTCAGCGAACAAACGTAAACTCCAAAAGTGATAGTTTTGTTTAATCTTTCCTTTTGTGTTGGATTTTTCTCGGGCGAATTCATGACTTCAGGCAGGGTTTTACACAGTGATTTTGACCAGTGATCTGATGAATTTTGGGAAATTGAGGGGTTAAGTGAGAAAAATACTGGCATTGTGAGGTTTGTTTCTGATATAAATGGATTTGACATCCCGATGCGTAAGGAGAACGGGTCAAGTTAAAATCCTTTTGCTTTTTTCCGATGATGCGTTTAGAGTGTAGGGTAACGCGAGGATTTGACAATAGCTGTCAGAGATTCAAGGTAACTAGATGGTTCAGTTTAATACCAAAGACAATGAAATTCTTATTAAGATCGTCTATTACGGCACGGGGTTGTCGGGTAAAACCACCAACCTGCAGAAGTTGCACGAGGTAACAGACCAGGGTCAGACCACCGATTTGTTCAGTGTCAACACCATGGAGGACAGAACCCTGTTCTTCGATTTGTTGCCCCTTGATCTTGGCACCGTGTTTGGCAACACGATCAAGCTGCAGATTTATACGGTTCCTGGCCAGGTTCATTACGACTCTACGCGACGCATTGTGCTAAGTGGCGCTGATGGCGTGGTTTTCGTCGCAGATTCCGATAAGAAAAAGCTTCAGGACAACGTACAGAGCATCAACAATCTGTACCACAATCTCCAGGCCAACCGGCTCAATATTAAAGAAGTGCCCCTGGTCATGCAGTACAACAAGCGGGATTTGGAAGACATCACGCCCCTTGAACTGCTGAATCAGAAACTCAATTTCCGAAACGTGCCTTATTTTGAGGCGGTCGCGATTGAGGGCAAGGGTGTTTTAGAGACCTTTGTCGAGACGGTCAAGATGACGGTTCGCTATATTTTCCAGAAGTATCAGTTGACCAAGAGCATCAAAAACGTAGACAGCGTCATTCAAAAATTAGAAGAGTCGCTCAAGCGAGCCCCTGTTCCATCGGCGCCGGTCGAGTCCGACGGCGAGGACAGCCCAACCCGGGCCACGGGCGAAATTGCCACCACCGTGCTGAAGTTTGAGCATGAGCACGATCACGCCGACGAAAAAAGCTCCCAGGACAAGTTGCTGCACAAGGCCATTACCTCCAACATGGAGACGGCCCAGCTTTATACCCAGCTCAAGAAGAGTCAGGAGGCGCTTGTACGCAAAAACAAAGAGCTTCAAGTGCTCAACAAACGGGTGGAGAAATCCAACGCCGACAACCTCAAAATGCGGCGTTTTCTGGAGAATCTGGTCAATTTTGCCGGAGAAGCCATCATCACCTTCAACGAGCTGTGGGTTATCCAGAACTGGAACCATGCG
>JBNKOV010000356.1:0-5796 GCA_050294955.1 Holophagae bacterium | reverse complement strand
TGAGTGATCTCCCCCTCAACATCCCTAAACCCAGCTGGTGGAGATCCTTCCTTGATTAATGGAGACTTGTCGTCGTCTAGCAGATCCATGTCATCATCAGAGGCTGTGAGTGTGGGCATGTTGGTCTTCTTATTCACCGTCCACTCTTGCTTTGCGGGGATCATAGGTCGAATCGCATTGAAGTGCTCATCTCTCTCCTTCTTGGCTGCTTCTTCCCTCATCTTCTACGCCCTCATCCGTTGGATCCTCCTCCTTTGGCTGGGCGTGAGGCCTGGAGGACACCAACGAGGTGTTGGAGCCGTCCCGGGTGCGGTAGTCTTCGAAGCCTTCTTCTGCCCTGAAGCCACAGAAATCGGATGGTCTGATTTGGGAAATCAGACTGTCCGGTTTTGCTGGACTGAGTCCAACAGAACAGACTATCGCACTGTACATCGGCAGAAAACCGGATTGTCCGATTTTGGAGTTTGAGTTCCTGAGTAGATTCTTTATGGATCTACTTCTAGAGGTTCTCTAGATTATTATTATAGCTTGCATTTATTTATAAAGTGGCTAGAAGTATAGTGAGTAAGTTTTGTGCAAATCTCTCTAACAAAACCGGAGTGTCCGGTTTCCCAAACCGCTGCGATCACCATTCAAGACGCAGGCGACAACCTGAGGAATATGACCACAGTGTCGTCTACGGCGATTGGCGTGGCTTTGGCCAAATCCCTGGCAAACCCTGAGAAAGCTTCTCTTTACGCCGAGACCATTACCCAGGCCCAGAGTGTGGTGAAATCTGCGGCTGATAATTTTAAAACAGTAGGCTCCAACGCCGCCGATGTCCTCAAAGGACTTCAGGCCGTTGTATCCGGGTAGGTTGACCAAAAAGATACATGAACCACTCTTGAAACATTGGACGGAGTCCCCGTGAAGCGTTCCCATTGAATGAACCACTCAGGGGCGAGCCGGTCTGAAAAGAGTTAACGAAAAACTGTAATCCGATTCCGGAGGATTCCTTCAGGCCCGCCGGATAACGGCGCCGGTGCGCCTTAACCCAAGTCTTTTGAGGAGCGCAGTTCTCAGAAGCGAACCAAAGTAATGAATCGAAAGGAGACATTATGGCAACAGGAAATGGATCAGCGACAGGAACTCCTGAAAACCCCAATCCCAAAACCGGGGCTCAAAGGGTGGCTCAGGGAGCTTTAAAAGTAACGGAAGGCGCAGAGGTTGTTGCACAAGAAGGACTTCGCATTTCCGGATTCCCGCCCCCCAAACCTCCCACAGGCGGCACTTCTTCCTGATAGGGAACATCCGGCCAGGAGGACGGCTCTTTCCACAACAGGCCCCCAGGGCTGGGCGATGACACCCTCCGGCCGGTATTCCCACATTGTTAAGACCCATTAAACCGCCAGTAATTGGCCCAATCTCTCAACACAACCAAAAGGAGCAGGAGCGAGGCATGACTCAGAAAAAGGAACAGGATCCCAAAAGCGAAACCGGATCTTCAAAAACCTCATCTAGAGCAGGGAAATCAAGATCAACGACTTCTCGGAGAACATCGAAAACCACTGCCTCCTCTTCTTCAAGAAAGACTGGCGCATCAGCGAGCAGGTCCAAAAAGTCGGATCCCGCCGAAGAGACAAGCACCCTCTTTGACGCCGACCAGGAGGAACCCAGATCTCTGATCCATCCCGGGTCCGGTGAAAAGGCTGAATCTGAGGCCCCTGAGGCTGAGGAACCCGAAACTCCTGAAGAGACCTCCGGCGAGGTCGAGCCTTCTGAGGATTCCGAAACAGCTGAAAAAGAGGATCATGGCTCCAAGGACAAACCCAAAAAAATCGTTGAGCCAAAGAAAGACAAGGATGCCTCCAAGGACAAACCCAAGAAGGTTGTAGAACCGGAGCACGGCTCAGAAGACAAGGACAAGCCCAAGCAGGTGCTTGACCCGGAAGAAGATACCGAGTCTAGTGCCGAAACCGACGGGGATGATGCAGACAAGACGGTTCTAGAGCCCGAAGCAACGGACGATAAGGACCAGGACGGCGATGGCTCCTCTGAATCAGGAAGCGCCTCAAATTCAGCAGGTTCCGACCCTGATTCAGACTCCGACGACGAGACCGGCAAAAGTCCGGCGGAAAACAAGAATCCATCGGCCTTTTCCAGCGAGCTGGATGCCATAGCTCAGGACGCCAAGGCCGTAACAGATGCTGCCAAAGCGGATTACCCCGATCCGGGATCCACTGCACAGTCCGGCGGCGGATCTGGTGATCAGGCGGCTTCCGCTGGAGGCCAGGCAGCCAGCCAACAAGCCCCTTCCGGCTATTCCTCCGAACTGAACGCCATTGCTCAGGACGCCCAAGCGGTTGCTGAAGCGTCACTTACCAGTTATCCAGGATCGGCGCCGTCCGGCTCTGGCGGTCCCACCTTTGATGATGCTGTAGCCGCTGCCGATTGGGCTATGTCCGACTGGAACCCCAACGCCGGCCAATAGTTTAACCATGTCCAGCGCCCATGAACCAGAATCCAAATCTACCGGAAGGAAGAAGATCGTGCCTAATCTCATTGACCATTTAAAAGGAATTTTTGGCGGAGACAGCCAGAAACCAGGGGAAGAGATCTCCGGGGCGAGCGCAGACAACAATGGCTCCAACGAGACATCAGCAGACAATCCGTCTCCTTCCCCCGCGATGAGCGATAATTCGGGTCGCAGCCCAGGCGTTGTTTCCCAGGGCAGACCGCCGCACTGGAAGGATCTGGCGCGCAAAAAGGATACCCATCAAGCCCCGGAGCCGACAGTTGCCAGTGATCTCAATCCTCAACCCGAAGATCAACAGAATCAAGGGAATGAAGTTGATGAAACCCCTGCAATGAATCCGGCAGGCCTGGTTTTGGAAGCCCAAGCGATTGAACGGGAGCCCGAGCCTTCGGCTGACGTACCTTCTGAAGAGCCGGATGCAGCGTTATCGGCTTCTTCGGATGAAACGGAGAAGCCGGGGACCGAAATTAGTGGGGATGAAAAAAGTGAGGAAGATGAGAGCGCAGATGACGGGCGTGAGGCAACCCTTGATAAAGGCGTGAGACTGGTGGAGCCGGATTCCAATTCCCGAGTTCTAGACGAGCCATCGCCATCAGCAGAAGCTGCCCCCCCGAATCGGGACGGTGAACCAAAGGCCATAGAGCCCCGAGTGGAGGAGTCGCCGCAGGAGGACATTCCAACCGTGATTAAACATGTCGGCTCGCCTCAGAGCACAGAGGAGCAGCCTCTTGTGCAGGGTTACAACAGTCATGATATTCAAACCTATCTGGAGGCCCTTAGCCTGAACCAGAAGTACCGAAATCAAAGCTCTTCTTATCAGTTCTTTCTAGACGGCTTATATAACAGCACGGGCAGAATTGCGGCTTTCACGCCTCCAGTTGACACCGCCCAATTCAACCCCATCGACACTTATTTGGATAGGGACAAGAGTCTGGTCTCGGACGTGTTCGACGAGATCATGCCGGTAGTGAAGACCCAGACCCCAGATCCCAAGATGTGGCCAGCTATTGTTCTCATTCCCTTCAATCGGACCTTGTCCCATTGGCAGGCATGCGAGGTTTTGATATCCAAGGGTTGTTTCAGCAACGGTTTTAAATATAAGCCTTTGGATAATGAAACCTATGGCGTGGCCACCCGCATCCTGGACCCTTTTGGACTTGGGCTTATCTCTGAGAGGGATCTCGCTCGGGTTCGGTTCGTCTGTGAAAAGAGGATCATGGCTTTGGATCCCGGCGCAAAAGTACGGTTCTGCTCCATAGACCCAGAGCATATTTCGGGTCACCACGCCTATTGCGCCGTCATTCTTTGTGAGATGTTGCGGCTGAGACTGGAAGGGGCTCATCCGGTTTCCAACTCCATGCAGGGACCCGAGATTTTGCTTAAGTCCCAGGCTTACGAGGTGAAGAAGGCTTTTGGAACCAACGAGCCGTTGAATTTCCCTCAGGGCAATGGGGCGCTGTCGCCGTTCTCCGGGAGCGGTCTGGATGTGGAGATCTTAGCTTTTCTCATTTGTTCTCTGACAGATATGCAAATGAAAACGGCAGTGGAAGACGCTATTTACAACCAGCGATTGTACCAGTCAGAGCCCGGGGAATACGTTGACGCAGTATTGAAGGCCCTGGTGGCGTTGCCCACCTTCATGGCCAGCGGCGGTGCGCCGCTCGGCGAAGACGACACCCATGTTATTAATCAGATAACTTCAATGTTGTATGACAGATTGGGATATCTAAAGAAAGATCTCGCGCCGGTGCTGTTTGAGACAAGAGAGACCATTTCCGAGTACGAAAAACGCCTGGCCGGTCTTTCCGGCTCCAGCAAAATGACGTTGCGGTTCCTTCACGAAATGGGATCGCTGAGAAAACAGGTGGCGACCATGGCCCCATAGGAACAAGGCCCCTTGCCAGCTTCGAGATAAAGACAACCATTAAAAGGAAAAGGACGGTAACTCATGAAAGACAGTCAAACCTCAAAGGTCATCCAGATGTCAGCTATGGAGCCCACGACCGGGGACCCCTTCGGCTATGTTTACGCCGTAGGCGTATTTGATCCCCGCTTTCCCTCGGAAGGCGTATACCAGGAATATCTGCAGGCTTGCGCGGAAAAAACCACGCGCAATCCGCCGGAGGATAAGGTCCGCTACGAGGTCTTGAAAGAAAAGCCCTACCTCGCCCGCGAGGTGGAGTGGGTCTTTCTTATTGACAATGTAGACAGTTACCAGGTGATTCCCAGGACGCCATTAGAGTTGCAGGACATGGTGGAAACCATCGCGCCAGACCCCACGCCCGATACGGAGAATTTGACGCTGTTAATTGGGGTCAACGAGCCGCAGAGCTCCACATCCAACCTGCCGGTGGTGAACGCAACCCTGGTCTACTATTTCGACGTCAAGGAATTTGTGGACAACGTGCCGCTGCCTTCGCCGCCTCCGTCCAACGTGACCAGCTACCGGACCGAGGTTCAGAAGTTGTTCGACAAGATGATCCAAACAGCGGCGAACCCGGGAGACAGCCACGAGCATCGGGCCATCAACTATGTGACATTCCGATATCCCAAAATCTACACATTGACCTGGTCTCTGTTGAACCCCAAAGACGGCGCGCCCAAGGTCTTTTCAAGTCTCACCCCCAAGAAATCCTTAATGGGGGGCGACCGGGATCTGATTGATTTGATCTTCACCTTCAGAGACCAGACCATGGGCGCTTCCGCCAACTATTACCTGACAGTAGACGCGTCGGGTCAGTTTCCGTTTCTTGTTTCCGAACTGAAGCCCTATATCAAGGTTTAAGTTCAGCAACTGGGCGCGCCTGTTCAGGCGGCGCCTCAATTCTCACGACTGCGAGAGTAGTCAATAAACCGCTCGTTTCGGGCACAGCAAGATTCTAGGAGGATCTTCATGGCATTTCCAACTTCAGTTAACAGTCAAATCACCGATTCCGTAACCCAAACCAACACGAAAGTCATCGGCGATGCGCCTGCGGTAGCCACCAGCAACCTGTTCCTGGCCACCAGCCAGGCCCTGGGCAATGCAGCGCACAACGCATCCAACAACCAGCAGCAGGCCTATGTCACCATGCAAGCAGCGACCACTCAGGGCGTGAGCAGCTTGCTCGCCATGGGCACAACCGTCACCGGCGAATCTGCCGAGCAAATCTTCAAGAACCCCTAATGAACCACGGGTCCCGTGTCGGTAAGGCCCTTGCGGTCTAATGGCATGGGCAAGCGGGCAGGGCATGTTGGGGGAAGGCGACGACCTTTACCCAATAATCTGATTCACATTTTTA
>JBNKOV010000355.1:0-5831 GCA_050294955.1 Holophagae bacterium | reverse complement strand
CCTGTGGCGTCGAATTTTTTAATCTTATAATTCAGCAGGCTCAGCACAAAGATCGAGCCGTCTTCCGCGAGCGCGGTCTGGTTGATGTTCACCATGCCAATTTCGTCGGTGGCCACAACCTGTCCATTGGGGGCGTCGGCTCCCAAAAGCAGGATTAACATAAATAAAAGCATACAGATCTCCTCTTCCAGCCGGAACGAACCGACGGGCTATTGATGTTCAAATTGCAACGGCGTCGGGGATCGACGCTTGAAACGCTAGGGTTTAATGGTTTTAACCGTAAAGGTGGCGTGAGTGGCCTGATCGGGGAAGGGCTGATCCGAGGTTTCGAACGCCACAACCATCAGGGTGGAGCCTTCGTCGTCCACCTTCATGCTTCCCAGGACCGATGCGCCGCCGTCTGCAATGCCAATAGAGGCGCGCAGCACGGGCCGATTGAATTGATTGTTTATGGTGAAGTCTTTCAAGGTGAGATACCGCTGGTTATGGTCGTAGATGATGGTAAAACGAACCCGCCTGTATTCACTGAAAATATGGAAGTTGTTGCGATAATCCAGGGGACGGAACATGTCGCCTTCAGAAACCACCAGCCACTGTGTGCCCGTGCGGAAAGAAAAGCCGTTAAAGCCAAGCAACGCTCCGGCTTGTTGCAGCGCTTCCTTCAGGATGGGTTCGGGCAGGGAGTCTTCAGCCTGACTGGTTTGGTCCAACGCGTCGAAGGCGTAAACTGCAATGCGAAGATAGACCCGATCCGGTCCGGGTTCGCCCGGCGGGGGGTAATTTTTGGCGTTGGCTTCGTCTTGGGCCAGACAGAAGAACCCAAACAGGGCTAAGACGAGAGATGTGAGCAGTTTCATGGAGATCCTTCTCCTTTCCAAAGGTCGGCGGGCAGGGGATCGACCACGTAGATATTTATGAGGGGATGATTGGAAGCCACCACGGCGCGAACCTGGGACGGCTCAAGGTTTGTGGGTTTGGCGCGGTGATTCAACCAAATGAAGCCCAAGACAAGCGCAGCCGCCGCCAATGTAGGGATCACAAAACGACGCAATTTAGCGCCCTTCGAACGTTCTGAGGCGAGTTGAGAGAGCAGATTCGGGCCAAAGGATGGATCTGGTTCCTGTGTGTCCCATGCCTCGAAATCGCTCCTGAGATCTTGCATAAAGGCGCCTTCGGTTTCAACCCGTTTTGCCAGGTCGGGATCCAATCGGATTTCTCGTTCGAAAGCCTCTCGTTCCCGGGGATTGAGATGGCCGTTGAGGTAATCGTGAATCGGACTGTCAGAATTCATAGGTCACCATCCTCCTCCAAAAACTCCCGGAGTTTGCCTCGGGCGCGAAAGCAGAGAGATTTCACCGTGCCTGCCGAAATAGACAGGGTGTTTCCCGCCTCCGCCGTGCTGAACCCAAAAAGATAGATCAGCAAAAAAGCGGCCCGTTCCCGTGGCGTGAGTTGGGCCAGTCCCCTGGTCAGCGCGGGTGATGCGGGTTGGCCACGGGCCGGGAATTGGTCGGGCGAAACGGGTTGTTCCGCAAAATCGATGCGTTTGCGGCGTTCGAGATGATTCAAGCAGACCCGCACCGTGGTTTTGCGAAACCAGGCCGCAAGGCCCCGATCCGCTTCCATGGCCTTGATATTTCGAAAGAACCGCAGAAAGACCTCTTGGGCGGCGTCTTGCGCGTCGTGATGAGATGTCATCATGGATAAGGCCACCTTCATCACCAGGCCCTGGTAGCGTTGAACCAAAGTCAGGCAGGCCTGTTCCTGGCCTAAACCCGCGCTTTGAATCAGACCGGCAAGTTCCGTATCCCCATTCACGCCACATTCACTCCTCGCAGAATCTTCCGGATCAACGGCGGCCCGTTCATCTCACTATACCGCGAGAGCGGTCAATCGGTTTACATCAGCAAAGAATTTTTTTAAAAATATAGCTTGGGTTGGCCAGGATCAAGGGGCGCTCAACAAAAACAGGCAAAAAATCTTCAATAGCGCCAACTGGAGCAGCCCATATGGGCTTGGATCTGCACCAACCAAAACAGGCGTTAAGTCCCATTTCATGGACTTAACGCCTGGTTTGTCGGCTTTGGGGGTTGGGAAGGGGAGAGTCAAGGAGCTTCCCCCCTCCTAGCTCAAAGGGTGGCTTAGCAGATAGCTTCGGAGTCACAATAAGCGATGGAAGCGCAGCCGCCAAGACAAATACTGGGGCCATTGGTCGGGTCCGACGTGTCTCTACGGCCGCCTTTCACGTTTTCGGAAGAGGTCACAAAGCTGGAGATGGAAAGGTCTTTAAGTTCTAATTTCTTTTTCATTTCAAAACACTCCTAGGCGATTTTATTTGAAGTAATGAGGTGAATCTGTGTCACGCTCTGTGTATTATTGTACTGATCGAGTCGTCAAAAAGTTGCATAAAAAACTACAAATAAGTTTTTGAGTCGTCTTTTCTGGCCATCCATGTGGACGAAACCGCCGCTGCTTTGCGAGCTGTGGGCCAGGAGCGCCAACCGAAACCCTGGGGAGTAAACGCTATAAGCAGTTCATTTTTAGGAGGAACTGATGTAGAATGAACCGCAGCCACCGGCGATTCTCACGTTTTTGGATAACTGGAATAGCTCATGACCGATCAAAACGCCAATCCCTCTTTATATTGCAATGATACCTGGACCATTCAGGACGACTTTGGCATGGCCGGATTGGGGGATCGATTGGCCCGCCTTGTTCTCGATGCGCCGCCCCCTTTTTCTGTTCGGGTTACGGGCAAATGGGGCGCCGGAAAAACCAGCGTTTTGCGCAGGGCTTTCGCCACTTTGGGTGGGCAACCCGTGAGTCAGGCTGTACCATTGGGGGAAGAACGGCTGGACGAACCTGAAAAGGTGGATGGTATTCTTTGCACCTCAGGAACCCGAAAGTCGGAGCTGATGGCTATGGGTTGGCCAGAGGATTATTTTAATCGATGTTGGCAGTGCATGAATATCTGGTACTCGCCCTGGCAGCATCAGGGTTCGCAGAATCCAATGGTTTCTCTTTTACTTGAAATCCGCAATCAATTCTCAACATGGTTCAAGATTAAAGCAGGCGCTAGTGAATTAAACCGTCGCGGTGGTCTAGCCACTACCGCCTTATTGGAAAGATTGATTGACGGAGCAGTTTCCATCTGTGTTGGAAAGCCAACCCGGATTGCGGAAGGAATCACGAAAAAGGTGCGGGATGGCTGGCGAGAGGCGGCCCCCATTCTGGATGACCCGGGCGACGCCCAACGGTTTCATCTTTTGTTCGAGGATGCGGTTGCAAACATCATTACCACCAAAAAGAACGTTTCCAAGGGGAAGGCCAGTTCCGACCCTAATTTCAAGCCTCGGCTGGTTATTTTCATTGATGATCTCGACCGTTGCGAGGAACATGTTGTAGTGGATTTGCTTGAATGCATCAAGCTCTACCTGAGCACCAACAATTGTGTGTTTGTGTTTGGCATGGACGATACCGCCGTATTGGGCGCGCTGGAGCGCCATTGGCCCCAACGCAGTCACCACGATAACCGGGAGTATTTGGAAAAACTCTTTCAGGCCACTCTCTCGGTTCCGCTTCCTCGGGTTGACCGGGTGACGGGTGTCATTGCCAACCAATTAAGGGTCCATGGGTTCCCCAAACCGGATGAACTGGCGGGGCATATCGAGAAACTGTTGGAGCCCAATCCTCGCAAGATTAAAAATTTCACCAACAGCCTTTGCGCCGGGTGGGGGAGTTCCAGCTCCGACCCCAATAATAAGCGCAAATGTGAGAAAGATGACACCTACGCTGTGAGATATGTCATGGTTCATTATCTCCGGCTCTTTCACCGTCCAATATGGCGTTTAATTGAACGTCAACACTGGGTGATGCAATTGCTTCATCGCGTATTGGCCAACAACAGAAACCCGATCCAAGCTGACGGTGTTGAGGATGAAGCCCAGGCCGTGGCTCGGGAATTTCTGGTCGGCAATTTTTCCCATGTCCTTGAAAATATAAGGATGGATTCGGATAACGGAGGGGATCGTTTCCGCAATATGTCAATGGACAAAGTCGTTGATGAATTTTTAAAACGCCTGGACCAAAAGCGGTCCGATGAATATTTTAGAGACCTTTTTATTAAGCATTTTCAAGAGGACGCGACATTGGATGAATCGTTCTTTTATCTCGATGGAGATTCGGGAGGAAGGCCATGACCTATAACCCCGATGGCGTAAAAGAAAAAAACATGCGAGGCCAGGCCATTACCTGGTATTTCAACTGGCTGCTGGAGCGCTTTCGTCGTATCCCGCTCATGGAAATCGCCGATGAACCCGAACCCATTAGCCTGCGCAAGGTGTATGTGGATATGCGGGTGGACACAGACGAGATGGACGAAAAAGCCATGAGCGGTCCCAGTAAGGTGGTGGAAGCCGAGCCGCCGGATAAGCTGCCCGGTCGTGATGTGTGGGATCTGCTTATTGAAAACCCCTTTGTTTTAATCTCCGGATTGCCGGGCAGTGGTAAAACAACCCTGAGTGGCCGGCTGGTTTTGGAGCTGGCGGATACGGCCTTTCCCAGTGCGTTTCGGAAAGGGCTGAGCGCTAAAAAGCTGGTAGCGCCCATTCCCCTGGTGCTGCGGGACTATGCCTTCGACCAGATTCGGAATCTGGATCAGCTTTTGGAAGTCTGGTGGCAGAAGGCTGAGGAAGACGCAAACGAATTAAAAGAGCCGGGCATGAGCGTGGATAAAGTCCGGCTGCGTTACGCCCTGGAAAAAGAGGATTTTGAGAATTACAAGGGCAGACCGGCTGTGGTCATCTTCGACGGCATCGATGAGGTGGGCGGTCTTGAAACCCGAACCAGGGTCTACAAAATGGCTCGGGAGGCGCGAAAGCGGGGATTTCGGGTGGTGGTTACGGGCAGGCCCGCCGGTTATGCCGATCTGCAACGGGAGGGCGTGTTGCCCGGTAGAGCGGCGCCGGTTTATCATCTCATGCCTTTTACCTGGCCGCAGATTGACCTTTTTGTGAACCGCTGGTATGGCCTGAAACCGGATTGGAAGTTAAAACGAGAACAAGGCATAAAAGAATTTCTCGGTGCATTGCAAGACCCCAATCGGCCCCATCTCCTGCAACTCGCGAGACGTCCCATTTTCATCACCCTGATGGCCCTGGTTCATTTAACCCGAAATGTCATGCCCCATGGCAGGGCGGAGCTTTATAAGAATATTGTGGATTTGTATCTGGTGCGCCAGGAAGAGCATCGCCGCTTGCGCAAGGACCCCAAAGATCGAACCTTGGAAACCTGGCCGCCCAACGAAAAACGCCTGGTTTTGGGTTACGTGGCCTGGAAGAGTCAACTCAAGGGCTCGGAATCAATAGACTCCGAAAATGAAGATTCTCGGCGGGTGATTTGGAAACGGGGAGAGCTGATAGAAGAAATTGCCCGGTTGTTGAGGGATAGAAAACTGGGCCGCTTCACGGTTTTGAAACCGGAACATACGGTTTTATAGGGCTTTGAGAGAGGTGGAGTGTATGAGGCCATTGTTTTTTACTCTTTTCACTTGGGTTTTTAGGCTATGAGCATTGAGACTTTGTTGACAATCCATGTGATATCCCTCTTGATAGAGCGGCAACCTATACTCAAGATTAAATATATAAACAACTTCTTCAACTTGAGCTTGCACCATATTAATCCTTGCCACTTCATTTCTTTTTGACTTCACGAGGGTTGCCACATTTGATCTGACTTTGGTATTGACTCCTTAGATGTTGTGACTTAGAGTACTTCACACCATATAATCAATTTCTACATTTGATCTCCAAGTCACTTCATATCTTGATTCA
>JBNKOV010000354.1:0-5837 GCA_050294955.1 Holophagae bacterium | reverse complement strand
ATGGCAAGGCGCGCATCGACGCAGCCTACAAACTACATCCCTCAGGAATCGAGGGATGGTTATCCCAGGAGGCGCCCCTCATCAAACCTTGACCGGCCCATCAAACACCGAAGCCCATGATTCAAGCGAGCTGGCGGACAGACGTTTTTAAGAGAAACGCCACACAGCGATCAGAAGCATGAGCCCTATATCAGAAACCCCTATTCGGACATGGACTGCCATTCCAATTGGCCGAAGTATGTCTGAAATCAGCACCCAGCGGCAAGTCGCCGCACAGGCCATCCCGGCGAAAGGAGACATCGGGAAAAGCGCTGCCACATCAACAGCGCACAGCCACAAAACCCATCTCCCAGAACAAAGGAGACGAAATGACCAGAAAGAAAGCGCCATTAGGAGAAGAGCGCATCACCGGCCAGACCTGTCCGGAAAGCGGACTATGGGAGGTCGTCGCCCTCAAGATGCACGGGGAATGGTTGGTCTTGCCCCACGATCAGCGGACCACCGGCCCCTTCGCCGTCAACAACCGGTTCCCGCCCTACAAGCGGGCCTGCGCCAAATGGGCGTTGAAAATCTACGGCTAAAGCGCATCTCCTGAGAAGGAGAGCGCAGCCCGAGACGCCAGACTCTCCAAGCAGCGAAAGAGGTCGCCGCGAGGGGAGCAACACACAACCAACCTCAACCGAAAAGGAGCCAAACATGTCCTATCGATTCGACAAATTAGCGCTACTCACAGAGCGCATGGTGGCGGCAGCCCAAGACCCGCTATTAACCGAAGCCCTGAGCTGGTTCGGCATGAGCCCGGAAAGGGTGGATGAAATCCAAAACCAACTCTTAACCTGCAAATCCGCAAAAGAGAAAGCAGGAGCCATGCTTGCCAACCGAAAAGCGGCCAACAAGGCCAAAAAAGAGGCCTTGCAGGTCGCCAAAAAGGCCTGGACAGACCTGGCCTATACAATCCGAGCCTTATTGCCCAAGTCGGAGTATCACAGCATGTTAAACATGCAGACCACCTACACCAACAAGGCAGGGCCAGAAACCGAAATGGATCCGGGAAATGGACCCGCGGGGCCAGAGGAGGAGCCCCAAAACGAAAGAATCCCCAGGTCCAAGGTAAGATCGGAAGCCGCCTTCCGCGTCTTATTGCCCCAAACCCTCAACAACCTGGAAAGCCTGCCCCCAGAGCACCTGGACCGGCTAACCACCTTCGGATGGGGACCGGAACGCATCGCGGACAGCCGCCTCAAGCTGGAAACCTACCTCGCAGCCTGCGAGACCAGCGAGCGAGCCGACCGGGAGTACCGTCAACACATCCTGGAGACCAGAGAAAAAGTAGCAGCCCTAACGGAAATCTACCGAATCTTCTCCTTACAAATCCGCAGGAACACAGACCAATACCCCGACCTCAACCGTCACCTCCAAATAATCACCAAACCCCTCGCGGGATAACCCTCGCCAGGAAAACCCCAAAAAGGAGGTGAAAGAAGCCCCGCTCCCAGGAGCGGGGCGCATTCCGGCGCAGGAAAGACCCCACAAAAGGAAACCAGTTGATTTTTTACATTAATTAACCGTGTCCTATTAGAGACGCTTTTTCAAGTTAAAACATATAGCAACTCTATTTTGTGCAGCTATTTCGCGTTTATGGACGGACCCTGACCAGAAGTGTTCCAATTAAAATTCATTAGCCCTTCACAAGAACAGCAACTTAGAATTACGAATCGCCTAATAGCCACCACAATTTTCCATGATCAACAGGAAATCGGCTATGTCAACTCTACCGTTGAGAAACAGATCATGCCGACTTTCCGCAGGTTTGTTCCATTGGTCGTAGACCATAGCTGTTACAGGGATTCGAGTTTCCAGAACTCGGATATCGCCCTCGGATAGTTGAACCTCAGCAGTCAACAATACCTCGCCGTCGCCTCCAGTGGAAAACCGCACCCTGGGGGAGCCCTGCCCGCCAGTGATGGTTCCATTCACTATGGACCAATGGACCAGAGCATGGTCCACATCTAGGGAAATTTCTGCCTCAACGCCACCCTGGCCAGCACAGAGCAAGGACGGTGCAATGATGGTTCCGCCGCCCTCAGGGACCAGCCGGTAAAAGCCATGTCCCTCATCGCCGTTAGAAACAAAAATCACTGAGTCATCGTGTGAACTAAACCGAAATGGAGCAGATGTACCCGATAATGTCAGATCCCTGAGGAGATAGGTGCCTTCGGTTGTGCCATCCGTCCGCCATAGGGTGCTATTGCCTTGAAAATAAATGACCCCATTAAGTTCTACGAATTCCGTATTTAGCCGCCAAAAGGGGGCGCCAATAAAACGCGTGCCTGCAGCCGTTCCATCCGTAATACACAAGACCCTATTATTTTCGAGATCATAGCCCAAAAAAAATACGCCCCCTGAACCAATTAGCACCTCGCTTTGTGGCACGGCTGGAATGCTGGCGCCAAGGGATTGAGGCTGGCTGCCTACTCCGGCTATTTCCCACCACTCATATTGCTCGTTGACGCCACGTGTGAAGAGCAAGTGGTTGTTGAATACGCATATTTTGTCGAAAGAAGTGGAACTCGAACCGGGAGTCAAATCTGCTGTAATGGTCGTACCTTCTTCGGTTCCATTTGTTTCCCAAAGTTCAAACCCAAAAAGGGGCGAATTAGCAGTGAAGTATAGTTTCCCGCTGAAAAAAGTGAGCCGTTCAGGGTATGAACTGGAAGTACCGGGATAAATATCCTTAACCAAACTCGTACCTTCTTCTAATCCAGCGGTCAACCACAGCTCGACCCCAACCTTTTCACCACTGGCTCTAAAGAAAAGGCCAAAAGGCGTACTGGTGAGGTCTTTCGGGAAACTGCCAGTGGAGCCCGGATGTAAGTCAGCCACCATTTGTGTTCCCTCTGGAGTGCCATCGCTTCGCCACAATTCGCTTCCCGCCTCACTGGTATAAGCACGAAAATATACATAGCCCTGATGCTCGGTCAGATAAGCTACACCCGAAAGGTTTTCCTCCAGAATCATAGTACCCTGATCGGTTCCATCTGACACCCATATGCTATTCCCTGACCCTTGGGAAAAAAGGACCTTGTCTCCCAATGTAATCATTTCAGGAGCCTCACTCGTCCGATCCGTAATTTTTTGAGTTCCTTCAGGAGTGAAGTCTGTCAGGATCAGTCCGTCTGAAGCTCCTATTATCCAAGCACCGGAAAAAGGTTGATAGGCGCCGGAACGAATTTGTTCCCCATTTCCATCTAAAATGGGCCTGGGCGTTCGAGATTCCAAGTCAAAGGACAACTTTACATTTTGGGGCGTGGATGAGCAAGACCCAATAGTAAAGGCTCGCTTTAATTCGTATATTCCCACGCCGCCAGAAGGCGTAAACGTGGTAAGTGGATCGGCAGGATCCTCAAATTGAAGTGGATCCAAAGAAGGCCCAGAAACGACTTCCCAAGTCCCCTCTAAATTTGGTCCTTGAGAAGCCTGAAGTTGGGGTGTGTCATTAATGGACAGAACTCGATTGGAACCTGTGGTGACAGGCGCCAACGCACTGAATACGAGGGTCACCTCATCAGACGCCTCCCCACAAAAAGGTGTAACCACCGTCCATCGTAGGACAAAGGTTTTAACCTCACCAGCCGAGAGGTGGCATTGAAATTGAATCTGGGAAGCATATTGGTAAAAGGAGGTATAGGATCCTTCGGCATAAACTACCTCCCAAGAGCCAATCCCATAACTCGGAAATTGGGCGGTAAGAATGGTTTTGTTATCACAGAGCTCTTGATCTGGCCCAACCACAGCCTGAGGTTGGCCACGAAATTGAATGTAGGTATCATCCCAAGAGTCCTCGCATAGAGGCGAAGTGATGGTCCAACGAAGATGGTAGACTTCGTTCCTCAGGCCGGTCAACTCAGCTTGAGGATCAGTTGGGTCCGACAATTGGCCGCCAATGCCGCTTAGAATTGTCCAAAAACCCGCTTTCCCGTCCCCAGGCGTGTTGGCTTCCAGAACATGGGATAAGCCGCAGAGTTCCCGATAAGGGCCAGCCAGGGCTTGTTGTGTGGCCACCAGGAGCACGTCCAATACACGGGGGGCGCCAGCGCCACAAGCATTCACTGGCGTCACCGAAATAGAGCCGCCATCCACGCCAAAATCGACCTCAATGGTTGAGGTTCCCTGGCCAGAAATAATACGGGCGCCAGGTGGGACCGACCATTGGTATTCATCTACTTCATCGCTCTCCACTACAGAATAGATCTCACCTTTTGCCCCGGAACACAAGGATGTGGAACCCATGATGGGCTCCGGCTGCCCCGGTTCGGCCTCCACCACCCCAAGTTGCAGAGCATCGCTCGCACTGCAAGGACCGCTGGTGGAAACAGTAACACTAAGAGTCACTGGGCCAAGACCCAGTGGTGTGAACACAATAGACGAACCGTTGTTGCTCAGCAGACTGGCGCCTTCAAGGGTCCAATTGTAGTTAGCCCCCGGACCCGCATCGGGGACCCAGGCTTCATTTGACATGCCGGAAACACAGGCTCTGGGGTAAAGGGTTTGGATTTTCGCATCTGGGGTCCGACAATAGGCCCAAAGCTCGCGTCCAGTCGCCTGATTGAAGGCGGAAAAATAGAGTTCGGCTCCAGCCGCCTTGAATTCTTCAGGATAGGAGGAGGCGGCTCCTGGCTGAATGTCTGCCAGAATATGGGTGCCCGGAATGGTTCCATCACTGACCCAAGGCTCCACGCCATAATCAGGATCACGGTCCACAAAAATCAAGTTCTCATTGAAAACAATAAAATGATCTGGGTCAGTTAAATCCATAATTTTATAAGTGCTCTCCGGTGTTCCGGCACTTCGCCATAACTGATTGTCCACCCTGAAAACTATCAGAGAATCGGAAAGATTGAAGGCTTCTATCCTGCTCCCTGGGAGGAAATTGGCCAGTAGAGCCGCCTCAAAATTATCGATAATGAAAAGACCAGAATTTGTCAACATGCAAACCCGATCCCCCAGGCTAACCCAATCCCGAACTTTTATAGGACTATCAATGCCGTCCAATGCTCTGGTCCCTTCCGCCGTGCCATCGGTAACCCACGGAAAATTAATAAATTGGAAGTAAGCCAAGCCACCAATATTAATGAAACTGTAGGGTCCCGGAATATTCGCGATCGGGGTCAACCCATCGGACGCAACTATTGATAACCTGGAATCTTCACTCACCAAAAGTCGGTTATTTACCACGGTCCCAAGGTATTTTATGTTTCTAGCCACCAGTGTCGCATTTCCCTCCGTTCCATCTGAACGTAATAGAGACTTCTGTGGGTCTATGAAGAAATAAAAATCATCAAAGGATACCCCCCCATCGAGATAGCTCATATCAGAAAGGTAATAGGTCCCTTCGGGCGAGCCATCAGTGGCAAGGACCCCATAATTGGTATTAAGAACCAATTGATTACCGTGAACCACGGCGGGTCTGTATGCCATCAAGGAGTCGGGCGTATCTGTGAGGGTCACAGGCGGGCCGCCATTTCGACGGATCATCAACTCGTCAACAGGTCCAGGTTTATCCAAAATGTAATAGAGATCGTTGCCACGGACAGTCATCCAAGGGCTGCCAAATGATTCTATCTGGCGTGTGCCGAGGGCGTTTCCATTGCTCTGGGCCAGACCCCATCGATTATATGGATCATTTGGCACATCCGGCTCTTCGTGTTTTTCCATACCGAAATACAACAGCCCCCCATCATGAACCAATTTCACCGGGTTACTGGAGGGTCCCCCGTTAAAATCGGCCAGTAGACGATGTTCTTTCCCGTCAAAAACCCAGTACTCCTTTCCCGTTT
>JBNKOV010000353.1:0-5853 GCA_050294955.1 Holophagae bacterium | reverse complement strand
CAGGCGATTGGAGAGCTTGTCAACCTGTTCGTAGGTCAGGGTTTCTCGACGATCCACCACAGCGGTGTGGTGTGGGTTCCGTTGGGCGTGACGGGTCATCCACTGGGGAACGGAGCCGCGCCATTCGTCGCTTAATGGCTCCACCGGGTTTGGAAGCAGATGGGCGGAGGTCGGAGTAATGAGCGAGTAGGCGTCGATGGGCTTGTCGGGATTTTCGGCGGCCTGCTCCAGCACATAGCCGAGTTGATCCAGGAACATGGCCATGCGTTTTTCGCTGAACAGATCCACGTTGTAAGTGAGTGCGAAACCAACACCTTCCGGCCCTTCAGAGGCGTAGACGGTGAGGTCGAATTTGGAGCCGATATCGGCGGCGCCCAGGCTGTCAACTTCCAGGTCGCCCAGTCCGGGACGGCCCGGCGTCAGGTTCACCATGTTGAAGAAAACCTGGAATAGAGGCGTTCTGCTCAAATCACGCTCAACCTTCAGAGTTTCCAGTAATTTTTCAAAAGGCACATCCTGATGTGCATAGGCCTCCAAGGTGGTGGTCTTCACTTCTGCGAGGAATTCCCGAAAACTGAAACCTTTCCTTACCTGAGTGCGCAGGGCAAGTGTATTTAGAAAGCAGCCAAAAACCGGCTCGCAGCCCTGAAGGTGGCGACCAGCAATGGGCGCGCCGATACAAACATCCTCTTCCCCGGAAAGCCGGTAAACAAGGAGCTTGAAGCCCGCCAGGAGGGTCATGAACAAGGAAGCGCCCACACTATTGCTGAACTGATGAATGCCATGGCTCAACTCTTTAGAGAACCGGTGTTCATAACCCGCCCCCTGAAAGCTTCTCACAGCAGGCCTCGGTCTATCGGCTGGAAGATCGGCTGGCGGCATGGGACCAGCCAACTTTTCTTCCCAGTAGGCCAACTGCTCCAATAGCAGTTCCTCACGCTCTCGCTGCCTCCAGGCATAATCCGCATATTGGAATGGCAACGGGGCCAATGGACTCGCAACACCTTGAATCATAGCTCGATACAGAACATCCAACTCTCTTGAAAACAGCCCCATAGACCAACCATCCCCCGCAATATGGTGGATGGTAATAGTAAGCGCTAGATCCCTGGGAGCGATAGTTATGGCCTTCATACGGAACACCGGTCCGGTCTCCAGATTAAAAGGTTGCCTGGCTTCCTCTGCCACCAATCTATCCCTGATTTCATTAGCCTCATCCAGAGAAAGTCCCGAAAGATCAATGACATCCAAAACGTGGTTATGAACAGAGCCGGGTATTTGGACAGGCCTGCCATCTTCCTCTGAATAGGTCGTTCTCAAGACTTCATGACGCTCAATCAGGGCCGTCACGGCTTTTGACAGAACCTGTAAATCCAATCGACCCTTCAGCTTTACCGCCATGGGAATGTTGTAGGTGTCGGAAGGACCTTCGAACCGATCCAGGAACCACAGACGCTCCTGAGCGTAGGAGAGAGGAAGCGCCTGATCTCTCGGAACAGGTTTAATAGGCGGCGCTTTGGAGCCCATGGAGGTGGATCCGTCAATAACACTTGCCAGCGATGCGATAACCGGCTCTTCAAAAAAGGTGCGAATGGAGAGATCGATGCCGAAAATGTCTCGTATCCGTCCCAGCACGCGCGTAGCCAATAGGGAGTGACCGCCCAATTCGAAGAAATTGGACAATACGCCAACCTGCTCCAACCCCAGAACTTCCGACCATATATCGACCAGGCAACGTTCGCTTTCACTCCGGGGGGGCGTGTAGCCCTCGCTCCGAAAGTCTGGCTCTGGCAGCCGTTTCTGGTCCAACTTACCGTTGGGCGTGAGAGGAAAGCTTTCGAGCAGGGTAATCACAGCGGGCATCATGTAATCCGGCAACTCTTCTTTTAGTTGAGTTCGCATGACACTGGGATCGCCAGACCCGGTTACATAGGCCACAAGCTGACGGTCATTTCCTTCCCCATGCAACAACACCACGGCCTTTTCCACCCCTTCTAGACGCCCAACAGCAGTTTCTATCTCTCCCAATTCGATGCGGAAGCCGCGAAGCTTGATCTGGTGATCGATTCTGCCCATGAACACCAAAGGACCGGGTTGGCGCCCCACCAATGAGTGACGGACCAGATCTCCGCTCCTGTACAGCCGTTCCCCGTCTCCGAATGGGTTGGGCACAAATTTCTCGGCAGTCAGCGCGGGTTTCCCCATATACCCGCGCGCCAGTCCATCGCCACCGATACACAACTCGCCCGTAACCTCTGGCGGAACCATGCGCAATTGAGAATCCAAGACATGCAAGCTGGTTTGGCTTACGGGCTCGCCAATAGGCACAGCCCCGTGCTCTTCTAATTCGGTCACCAGCGCCCAAGAGGCCAGTGTAGTGCTCTCCGTTGGACCATATAGGTTAACCAGCCGCTCCGGAGCGCCGTGCTCCAAAACGGCGCCAACCCATTTTGGATCAGCCGCTTCACCGCCGAACCAGAGCGCTCTCAAGGATGAGAACATGCTCGGATTCTCTGAGGCGTGCTGATTGAACAGGCCTGTTGTAAGTATCATCGCCGTTATGCCCTGACTGTCAATGCGCTGTTTCAATTTTTCCGTAGATAGGGCTTGATCCCGGTTAACGCCAACCAGCAGCGCGCCATTCAATAAAGCGCCCCAAATCTCCAAGGTCGCTGCATCAAAGATCATATTGGAGACTTGGGCGATGTGATCTGTCTGCAAGAACCTATGATAATTGCATTCCTTCACCAGACGAACCACGCCCTGATGGGGGAGGCCCACTCCTTTTGGTTTGCCGGTTGATCCAGAGGTATAGGTGATATAGGCCAGGTTCAGGGGCTCCCGGGATATGCCGGGATTCTCTGATGAAAGCGTTTGCAACCACCCGCTTTCTTTATCCAGGCAGAGAACCTTTACCGCTTCATTTTCCAGACGGTCCCGATAGGCTTGAACCGTAACCACCAGGGGCATGCAGGAATCTTGAATCATATAGGACAACCGGTCTTCGGGATACTCGGGATCCAGAGGAACGTAGGCTCCGCCGGCTTTTAGAATGCCCAGCATAGCGCAGACCATTCGGGGTGATCGGGTCATGTAAACGCCCACAGGCCGATCCGGGGTCAGGCCCATCTCAAGTAATGCGGTCGCGATTCTGTTGGCCTGAAGGTTTAGGGCCGCATAAGTTACAACCTGCTCCCCGGCCTCCTCGCTAAAGGTAAGCGCCGGCGCATCGGACGTGGTTGCAGCCCAATACTCAAAAATCTCAACAACCGATTTCTCCCCAGGATAAGGGGACGTTTTCACTGCTCTGCCCAATTGCTCTCGGGCCTCGGTATCATCGAGCAGCGAACAGGCCCGCAGGGGTTTATCCGGCTCGTTCGACACGATTTCCATCAAGTGTAGGAGACGGCGGATCATGAGTTCCGCCGTTTCACGCTTAAAGAGCCGAGTATTGTAGACCAGCGAAATATCCAATCCATCGGAGGATTCAACCACATTGAGAGTCAGATCAAAATGGGAGATAACCCCGCCCCCAGGTACAGCTTCCCAGCTCAGGTCGCCTATTTGAGACAAGCTGTCTTCTCTGGTTTGAAAGGAGAAGAAGACTTGAATCAAGGGGTTGCGGCTCAAGTCTCTTTCGGGATGAAGCTCTTCCACCAGTTTGTCAAAAGGCAAGTCCTGACGAGCAAAGGCGCCAAGCGTATTTTCTTTGACCTGCTCCAGGAGTTCGCGAAAGGTGAGTTGGGGATCTGAAAAATCGGCTCTCAAAGCCAGCGTATTGACAAAGAAACCAATAAGACCTTCAATCTCAGCACGGTTCCTATTTGCCACTGGGACACCTGTCAGAATATCGCTCTGACCAGAGTATCGGGAAAGCAAGGCTTGGAACAACGACAGTACAATCATGAAAGAGGTCGCGCCACTACCGTGGGCAATAGCAAGCAGATTCTCACCCAGGGCTCTGGGTATAACACCCTCAATCACATCCCCGTGGAAGGTCTGCAACTTGGGACGCGGCCTATCGCAGGGCAATTCCAAAATGGAGGGATTAGCCAACTTTTCTTTCCACCAGGCCATTTGACGCGCCATTTCACCATCGGCGAACCATGCGCGCTGCCACTGGGCAAAATCCGGGTATTGGATGGGCAACGGCTTCATTTTCGGCTGCTCACCCTTGAGAAACGCGAGATAACAGGCGCCCAGCTCCCCTAGCAGAATTCCCATAGACCAGCCGTCGGAAATGATGTGGTGCATGTTGAACAAAAGCACATGGCGCTCTGGCCCCAAAGCCAGGATCCCGCATCGCCAAAGAGGACCGGTTTCCAACTGAAATTGAAGGAGATCATCCCGCTGAACAGCGTCCTTCACCGCCCGATCTTGATCTGATTCTTTCAGACCTCTCAGATCAGTAAAGGCGAGCGGCCTGAAGACATGCGGCGAAACTACCTGGACAGGGAATTCAGACCCTGCCTGAAAATGGGTTCTTAGAGACTCATGCCGCTCAGCAATCCGGTTGAAAGCGGCCTCCATGGCTGAGAAATGCAGGGGTCCGTTAAGTTGCAAACGCAATGGCATGCTATAGGCCCCATCGTTTTCAAATCGGTCAATAAACCATAGGCGTTGCTGAGCATAGGACAACCGCAATGGCACGGAACGATCTGCGGGCTCAAGAGGCAGAGCGCTTGTTGCGGTTATAGTTTCATCCTGCAAAATGCGAGCTAATTGAGCTATGGTTGGCGACTCAAACAAAGCGCGAACGGGAAGCTCCCGATCCAGGCGTTTTCGCAGTTGCGACACGACCCGAGTCACCAGGAGCGAGTGACCGCCCAGATCGAAGAAATTATCCTGACGGCCAACCCTCTCAAGCGAAAGAATCTCCATCCATATTTCTGCAATCAGCCATTCCACATCGCCTTCGGGCGCTACATAGGCCGTTGAGGCGTCCCATTTGGGCTTCGGAAGCGCCGCCTTATCAATTTTACCATTGGGTGTTAAGGGTAGAGAATCCAGGGTTATGATTGCAGAGGGAATCATGTATTCGGGCAGTTTATTGGCCAGAGCATTTTTTAGCTCCTCCGGCTGAGGCATTGATTCGCCGGGAATGACATAGGCCACCAGACGATGGTCTCCTGCTGAAACCTCCGTTACCATTGCATGAACGTTTCGGGCAGACAATTTCAAAAGGGCGGCCTCTACTTCGCCCAATTCAATACGGAACCCTCTTAACTTCACCTGATGGTCGATGCGACCTAAGAACAGGATATTGCCTTGAGAATCGTAGCGAACCAGGTCGCCGGTTCGATAGACGCGAGAACCCGGCCTTTGGGAAAACGGGTCGGGCACAAAGGCCTGAGCGGTAATTGCCGGTTTATTCAGATACCCGCGAGCAAGGGAGGGTCCTGTAATCCACAATTCGCCGGGGGCGCCCAGGGGCGAGGGTTGCCCGCTGGGATCGACAACATAAGCCGAAGCGTTGAAGACAGGTCTGCCAATTGGCGGGGGTCCCAGTCTTTGCGGTCTAGCCCGATGCATGGCGGCGCAAACGGTGAACTCCGTTGGTCCGTAGGCGTTAATGAAATTTCGTCCTCTCGCCCAGGCAAGAACCAGTTCACGACTGCAAGCCTCGCCAGCGGTCACTAGCGTCTTTAATTCGGGGAATCCGCTCGGATCTACAGCAGCCGCAACGGTTGGAGGAAGGGTGACCACCTCTATAGCTTCTTCTTCAAGGATCCGCTCCAAGCCCGCCCCCGGAAGGAGCTCATCTCGATCAGCCAGCACCAGAACCCCGCCGGAACACAAAGTTACAACCACTTCGGAAATCGAGGCGTCAAAACTCATGGACGCGAATTGAAG
>JBNKOV010000352.1:0-5860 GCA_050294955.1 Holophagae bacterium | reverse complement strand
GATGCTCCGGCTCCATGCGGAAATCTACGATGTTCAGATCGGGGCTGGTGGCCTTGTGCCAGACGGTGATGTGAGGAGAACCCGACTCGAAATTTATCGGCCAAAGGTTCCTGCCCGGCTTCAGATTGGGCACGCCGAGGTGGCTCATTTGCAGGCGGGTGTGGATTTCGGCTTTATCCAGTCCGAAATCTTCGGGGTTCTCGCCCTCGCCGTCCATTTCCACAATAATGCGAAAGAAGTTTCCACCAGCGATGTACTTGGTGAAAATGCCGTTGCCGCCAACCAATCGACCTACAAAATCGGTGCGGCCCTTTGTCTCAACCCAGTATTTGGCAAACCCGGGAAGTCCAGGTATCTTGATCCAACCCTCGGTGAAAATGAAGGGGTTTTCCATTTTAATGGCAAAACCGGGCTTGCCCGAAGGGGTGGTGACTTTTTCCCATATGGCAGGAAGGTTGATGTAGGAAGGGGTATAGGACAGGCGAGCCTGAACCGGCCAGGGCGGATCTTTTCTCAGGGTCATTTCACCATAGTATTGGGACCAGGAATCGGGATGGTACATGACGCCGGGTTGAGTGTAGAGAATCTCAAACATTTCACCCAATCGCAGGTCCATGTCGAAGGTTTTCGTGGTTTTCCAATAGTCCCGATCCTGACTGTCCTCAAATTTTGGCTTGGCGATGCCGTACCAGTGGACCATATGATGCGGGGGATAACCAATGTTGTCCAAGCCGTATTCGTTGAGGCCCTGGTAGAACAGGTTCCCGTCGGCTTGCAACTCGTCGAAACCAGCGACCTGACCGTCTTCCTTCTCATAAAAACTGCGATGTTGGAGATCGTAAAGATGCCAGGCGTCGTCGTAGAATACCTCCGCCACCGTGTGCTGCGGCCACCCCACAATCCGAGAGCGCAGACCCGCATTGGCCCACAAACCCGCTTGCAGGCGACCCAAGTCATAGCAGAATCCATAGCCAAAGTTCCAGATAAGGACGCTTAACTCTTCCACGGTTAGGTCGATGCCCTGAGCCGGGTAATACCAGTCTTTCATGTCGTTCTTAATGAAGTAGAAAAGGGCGTCCGCCTTCTCCCGGTCCGTTTTGGCGTCACGGGTAATATGGGCGATCAAACCGTGGAGATCGCCCATAGCGGGCTCGCCTTCGGCTTGAATGGTCAGGCCCTTTACCGGACCCATGATGCGATAGGTTAATGGGGCTGGCGTTTTGTCTTCAGGCGTGTTGATGGCCAGAAGAGAGCTGGTCTTCAAATCCACATCCAATCTAAGCTGGCCAGACTCGTTGCTTCCCGGATAATATCCGTTTCGGCTTTCCGTTTCCACTACAGGCAGTTTGTTTTCAACAGGTTCAGCCTGAGGTTCTGGCTTCACTGGCTCTGAGGTATTGCAGTAGCTGAAGCTCATGAGCACAAAGAATAGTAAAACCGACGTGTATTTTTCACCAAACATCTCAACTTCCTTATCTGCTTCAAAAAATGGGGTCATATGCCTTGATCTATGGAGGTTGCTCATTCATGTTCTGTAGAAAAGAAGTGGGGCGAATTCGCCATCCCTGGAACCTACCATGCAAGGCGCCTTCAGCTCACGCTCGGAGCCGAGGATAATCGTTGCATTATCCGGTAAATTGGCTGAAATGTAAACAGGGGAAAACCCCGCAATCTCCCGCTACGCTTAAAAAAATCAAGTGATTTTGAATATGAATTCTCACTTGGGACCCTAATATCTCCCTTACCCTTTCACTCCTCCTGGCTCCCAAACTCGGGAACGCCCTCTTCAAGATTTGGGAGTATGAGAATTGCTTCAGTGTATTCGCCTAACACGGAATCCACCCGCAACTCTCCGCCGAACTGTTTTTGGGCCAGATCGTAGGCTATGGTGAGGCCCAATCCTACATGCCCAGGTTCGGTATGACTGGTGAAGAAGGGGGTGAAAATGCGGTGCATATCGTCGGGATGGATGCCTACGCCATTATCCCGAACGCTAATGCGTACAGGGCTTTCATCCAATCTGGCGGTTAGGGTTAATGCGGGTTGATAATCCGGTTCACCTGCTGTCCGCATTTTCATAGCGTCTAGGGCGTTGTTGATCAGGCTTAGAAAAATGCGTCCCAGGTTTTGGGGCGTCATGTAAAAGAGTCGGACCTCTGAGGGCTGGTAATCTTTTTCAACGATTATTTCCGGCGCTTGTTGATCGGTACGGTACCCCGCCATGGCCAAAGCCAGGTACTGATCCAGTACGTTGAAAATGTTGGTGGCTTGCTTGTTGGTTTTTGGGGGCGCGGCCAGCTCCATCATGCGGGATACAATGCTGTCCACCCGTTTGCCGTGGCTGTGAATGCGACCGGAATTGGCGCCCAGGTCTTTGATAAGTCCTTCAATTACATCCCAAGATTGCTGGTGTATCTGAGGACGGCTGCCATTGAGCTCGTCTCTCAATTCTCGTGTGAGCGACGCGTTCAGCTCGGAAAAATTGTTGATGAAGTTTAAGGGGTTCTTGATCTCATGGGCCAAACCGGCTGTGAGCGTTCCCATTGAGGCCATTTTCTCTTGCATAACCAGTTGGTCTCGTTTCCGGAGAATCTCGCGATTTTTTTCCTGTAAGTCATTGAGGAAACGTGCTTTCGCCAATGCCGACAAGGCATGGCCCCTGAACCGTTTTAGGGAATCGGAGTCTGCCTGGCCGAAGGGCAGGTTCTGTTGTGTGCTATAGAGAAGTAGAATGCCCTGCAAGCTGCCATCCATGGCCAGGGTCATCATGAGCGCCGCAATACCCTGCTCGGTCCCTTCAGGTGGGTTTCTCTTGATGTAAATCCCGTCCTGGCAGATTTCGGCCCCATTTAAGAACCGACTTTCCAACTCGTCTTGGGTAAGGTACTGTGGGACCTTCAATTCCTGGCTGCATGCGGCGAGACGGAATGCGTTTTTTCCTGGCTCCCACACCAGGAAAGCGCCGCCCAATGCTTCCGGAGTGAGCGACATGGCCTGGTCCAGCATGGTCTGAAGCACATTCTCCAGATGGGTTTCACGGTTGATGGCGGCCACAATGGCGTCTAGAGACTCCAATTCGGCGTTGCGGGTTTTAAGCTCGGAGGTTCGGTCCTCTACGATTTGTTCAAGGTGACGGTGCGCGTCCAGCAGTTGGAGGTGGGTCTTGACTCTGCTAAGCAATTCTTCCCTGGCTATGGGTTTGGTGAGGTAGTCGTTTGCGCCGTCGTTGAAGGCGGTGATCAGATCGGCAACCTGGTTGCGAGCCGTGAGGAATATTATTGGCAGTTCCTGTACCGGCAACGTCTTTCTTATTCTGGCGCACACGTCATATCCAGAAAGGCCTGGCATCATAACATCCAATAAAACGAGGTGTATAGATGAGTTTGTTTGGATGACTGCGAGGGCTTCCTCTCCATTGCATACCTCGGTGAGCTGGTAGAAGGCGGATAGGTGATTTACCAATACCTGACGGTTGATGGGTTCATCGTCTACCACGAGGATGTGGAATTTCTTCTCCTGGTCTGCTAGTGTCTGACGGGTTTGAACCATGGTTTCCGGTTCTTCTCTCGCTCGAATTCGGTTGAGCTTGGGCTTTTGCGGTTTGGCGGCTTCCTTACTGAGCGGCAAGGTTAGGGTGAAGGTAGAGCCTTCGCCAGGAACCGAGGACACTGAAATGACGCCGCCATGGGCCTGAACCAACATCTGTGTAATTGCAAGGCCCAACCCGGAACCGCCGTATTTGCGGTCAATGGAACCGTCGGCCTGTTCAAAAGACCCAAAAATGGCCTCCAGTCTACTCGGGTCAATGCCCATGCCGGTGTCTGTAACCGAAATGCGAACCCCATCCTCGTTGCAACATGCATTAACCGCTACTTCACCGGATTCGGTAAACTTAACCGCGTTGCCTACAAGGTTGAAGAGGATTTGAGAGAGGCGATCTTCATCGGCAAGAACTGCGGAACATGTGGGTTGTACGCCATTCACAAGGACAAGATCCCGACCTTTCACCAAGGGGCGACAATGCATGAAAACCACCTCTACCAGGGCGCGGAGATCAACAGCCTTCAAATGAAGCTCAATTTTTTCGTTCTTCAGCTTGGAGAAATCCAGAATATCGTCCACCAACCCGGCCAATCTCCGGCCGCTGGAAACGATCATCTTCAAATTCCCGGAAACCTGCTCAGGCAAGGGTCCTGCAACCCCATGTGCAAGGGACTCCGCCAACCCGATAATGCCATTGAGCGGTGTCCTCAGCTCGTGAGACGTATTGGCCAGAAACTCATCCTTAAGTCGGTCAACCTCCTTCAATCGATGGTTCACAGCCCGCTCCCGCAGAAGCGCCCTTCGCTGAGCGCGAACATACAACGACACAATACCTGCAACTGCCGCAAAATAAATAAGAAAAGCCCACCAAGTCAGCCATGGAGGCGGAAGAATGTGAATCTTTAGGGAAATCGGCGCTCCCCAAATGCCGTCCCGGGTGCTGGCCTTAACCAGAAACCGATAGTTGCCAGACTTTAAGTTGGTGTAGGTGGCCTTGCCCTCATCGGCGGGCGCCTGGTTCCAGGTACGGTCAAACCCGGTCAAGCGATATTGATAGTTCACAGACTGGGGATCGGAGAAGTGGAGCGCCGCAAAACCCAGAGAAAAAACATCTTCCTTGTGAGTTAGCCTTAGCTCCTCTGTGAAGGCAAGCGGCTCATGCAAGAGAGAATCCTGGTCTTTATGCGACACGGGCTTATGATGAATCGCCAGCCCGGTAAAGGCCATGCGTGGTGGCGTTTTGTTGGGTCTTATTTGCTCGGGATAAAACCGGTTGAACCCATTCATTCCCCCAAAGTAAAGCTGACCGTCCGTGTCTTTCCAACTCAGTCGCTTTTTGAAATCAATCGGAGAGAATATGATACTATAATATTATGGTTCCTCAACATTAGGCACTCGGGCACTCTTTTTGGTATGTGGTTCCTCACCTCGGCTCAACAAATGTTCCATCTCATCCTACCCTCTAAAAGCTAAATATGTGGAGCTCATGGGTAAAGGAAAATGATACAACTCAAGTTATGTATATTGCCAAGTTAAAGGATGGTCCAAAAAGATTTAAGAAAACTTTCTCAATGATTTTGGAAAGGGTTTTTGAAATGGTATGATGGAGGGGGAGAAAATGGAATCACATCAAAAAGGATTTTTGAAGTTGAAGTGTTTTTCTCCTCTCAAAATATTGACTTCCCCTTTTATTTGAAGAGACTCTTGGAGCTTTCTTTCTTTTTTGAACACTTTTTCTTCCACTTTTTCTCTCTCTTTTTTCTATGCTCCGGCTCTTGAGGACTTAGGGGTTTTGATGAAATTAGAGGAGAAAAATAACTCCTCAAAAACTTCTTTTCAAATAAAATGGTACGGACTGGTTAAGTGTGAATATCGGTGGTGGCTGCATATTCCAAAATGGAGTTATGCACGCCAATATGGCTAAATCATGATCATGGAGATGGGGGAGTTGTGGATATATCGGCGGTGGACGCATATTCCGGAGTGGAGGTATGCACGCTGATATTTTTAATTCACAAATCATTTTCAAAAAATCTTCAAAACTCAAATGGACACATCCCTTAACAAAGCTCAATACAAACAAGAGTTGCTATGTGGATAATATTTGGCTCTGGTAGGAATGTGTATGTCGTTGAGGAACCTTCCTAAATTCATTCAACTCCAATCAATCTCAAAATTAAGGTTCAACAAGATTAACACTAACTCAGATATCACACCTCCCAACAACCTAGACATGGTTACTTTTGAATTTTTGCTCGCATGAGATTTTGTGTCTACCAAGGCATAACCACATTAATCAGTTCGGTTTATCAAAACA
>JBNKOV010000351.1:0-5864 GCA_050294955.1 Holophagae bacterium | reverse complement strand
ATCTGGCAACTGCCGGGTTGCGCTTTTTACGGAATGGCGGCGCTCCATGGAGGCGCCAATGGCGTGAAGACCGCCTTTCACGATGTGAAAACCCCCTGCACCCCGGCAACCATTGATAGAGAAGTCAAACCGAGTGAGATTGCTGAAATGGCGCGGTATATCGACCGGTACATCCCAAGCATGAACCACGCTCACCTGAAGGCCAAAACCTGCATGTACACCACCACGCCCGACGGTCATTTTATCGTGGGCGAACATCCTCAAATCCCGAAAGCTTTTATGGCCTGTGGCTTTTCCGGACATGGCTTCAAATTCGCGCCCGCCATTGGGGAAGCTTTGGGCGATCTGGTAATGCACGGTGAAACCCCATTGCCCCTGGGGATCTTCGATCCTCGACGCTTCGATAAGGGTTAAAAAAGGTTGGGTCTCAGCCCCCAATGTTATAGTATAGAAGCGCTCCTTAAAGGAGAGAAAAACCCACGCGAGGAAAGATGCATGCACAAACCCGAAGTGTTGATTACTGGAGCCAATGGAGAGGTTGGCCACAGCTTGATTCGCGAGCTTGCTCTTGAAGGCAAATGCGAGATTATCGCGCTTGATCTTCGCGAGCCCGACCCAAAGCTGGAAGATATGTGCAAGGTCTTCTATCGAGGCGATATCCTGGATCATACATTTTTGCAATACATCTCCAGCAAGCATCGTTTCGAGACCATTTTTCACCTGGCCGGCCTGTTGTCGTCCGCGGGTGAAAAGAACCCGGATCTGGCTCATGCTGTGAATGTGGAGGGTTCAAGGAATATTTTCAAGATCGCCCGAACCCATTGCAAATTACTGGGAAAGTCGGTTCGCTTTATTTTCAGCAGCTCCATTGCGGCCTTTGGGGTGCGCCCCGGCGACAACCAGGCCAATCCCACCACCGAACGGGAGTTTCTGACCCCGGTGAGCATGTATGGCGTGAACAAGCTGTATGTGGAGCATCTCGGCCGCTACTACAGCGAATTCTATCGCAAGGCCGAACAGGACTATATCCGCATGGACTTTCGCTGTCTGCGTTTCCCCGGCCTCATCAGTCCGGACACGGCGCCCACGGGCGGCACCAGCGATTATGGTCCCGAGATGCTGCACGCCGCCGCCAAAAATGAGCCCTATAGCTGTTTTGTGAAACCCGATACTCGCATGCCATTCATGGTTATGTCCGACGCTATTCGGTCCTTACTCATGTTGGCGGAAGCGCCTGCTTCCAGCTTAAACCATAGAGTTTATAATGTTTCGTCTTTTTCGGTCACAGCGGATGACATACGAAATCAGGTTCTGAAACACTTCCCCAAGGCTTCCATCGCCTACGAGCCGGTTCCCGCTCGCCAGAGCATTGTAGACAGTTGGCCCAATGACATGGACGACTCGGCTGCGCGCAGAGACTGGAACTGGAAACCCATCTACGGCTTTGAGGCGGCTTTCGACGAATTGCTGGTCCCCAAGGTGCGAAAGCGTTATTCTGAAGACGCTTAACGGCCTGTAAAACCCTCTGCGGTCAGGCCTTCGCCTACCCTGATCGCATCGGGCTTGCCCGCGATAAAGTCGTCGGGATAATAGCCGTAATGCAATGCCCCGTTTTGCCACAGAATTCTCATATGCTCCACCAGTGTATCGTCGGGAACATAGCCGCCCCCATGCCAGTCTCGGCTCTGGAGTTCGAAAAGCGTTTTGCTTAAACTGGGGTCGTAGCAGGAGGCTTGCTGAATGAGACGGGCCAGCCATTGCTCTGCATTTTTCGCTCGCTCCATATAGGGCATCGCCATAATGGCGGTGTAGTCGTAGGCTTCAAGAAAAGCCGGAAAGGATTGGGCCATCCATTCTTCGCTATGGGGCATGGTGAGCGCGATAGCATACATGTTGCGAGCAGTTTTCAGGGGGCTGCGGTAGCGGGAGGCCCGCTGGTGAATCTCTTTGGTGAAGTCGATCAAGTATTGGGTTTTCAGGCCGGTCCAACGCATGAAATGATCGCGGTTGGCCTTGATGGCGGCCATATCCGGCGGAAGCCCCCATTCGGACTCGTAAAAGGCGAGCGCGTGAGGTCCATGCTCTTCGTCATCCCGAAGGAAGGCGTCATCGTGAAACAATAGACCGTCAAAATCCGCGTAGGCCGCCAGGTCCTCGTAAATCTGTAGGATCATTTCCCGAGAAAAAGGATCGAAAACAGACAGACGCTTATAGCGAATATCCTCATGATCCGAGGGCGCCTTCTCAACATAGACCGCTGGATAGGCCTCGGGCAACACAAACCCCAGCACAGGCATCCAGGCGTAAACCTTTACCCCGCAACGGGTTTTCAACTGCCAGGCCGCTCGATTGAAAATATCGCTACGCACTGGGAGATGGCGATTTGGGAAATAGAGAGATTGAGCGACCCCGTCACCGTCCGGATCTGCAAAAGCCTGGAGGTACACATCGGTCACGCCGCGGATGCTCTTAATTCGGTCGAGCAGGATATCCAGGTTCCGGTTCATCTGGGCCTGATCGGGATCGTAGAGATAATCCAGATCCACATGGACAATGCGCCTGGGGAACACGCTTGCGGGGTTCTTCATGCCCCAGGCAAATTTCTCCAGGGTGGTGCTGCTGCGAATGAGATGCCTGCCAATGGATTTGCTGGGAACCACATTGTCGGGCGAGTCCAGGTTGATCATATACTCCAAACCCACAGACCGTGCCGCCTCCATGGCGGGCTCATTGTATTTGCCATAGGGCCAGACAACCGCTCTCGGCTTTTTGCCCAAATGCCGGGCAATGATCTTCACAGACTTTTTCAGATCCCGCCGCACCCGCTCGAAATGGTGAGCCTCGTCTTCATAGGTATTGTTTTCAGGATGATAGATTCGCGTTGAGGCTGCGGGCTGATCGTTTCCAAAAGGGTTGCCCCGCACCCCTCGGTGGAGGTTGTGGGAGTGGGTGGCGATTTCAACCAGACCGGAATTCACCATCTCCTTCATCTGCTTCCATGTAAGGAAGTCCTTCTTATAGAGCGTGCCGCCATCGTAGGACACCCCATCGGGCAAATCATCTTCAATCCAAGAGGTTACGGGCGCCACCACCGCTGGGAACCCGTACATTTTCAGCAGGGGAAAGACCTGGGTGTACACGCTTCTCAGACCATCGTCAAAGGTGAGCAGAACCGCCTTATCGGGAAGCGGGGCGCCGCCGCGCTCAGCCGCAACGAGGTGGTCGATGGAAATGGGTTGAAACCCATGCAAGGCCAGCCATTCAAAATGGGCGGCCAGGGTTGCCACAGAAATTTGGGAGCCCACCTGCTCGTGTTCGGGCATGGCAATCCCCACATGGTGGTATGAGATACTTTGAAAATGATTGTCGCCAGACATGCACGCAGCTCCAAAAATGAGGAAGGCGAGCAGGCAAATGGTACATCGCATCAAACAGCCCTTTCAAAAAACGCGAGCCTGCGCCCCGCATTCAAGGAACTGACAGGGCACACAGCAGCCCGAGTCTGCCCGGCTAGCAGTTAACCAAGCTCAAATTTCTTAAGCCGATAAATCAGTTGATTTCTGGATATGCCCAATAAATTGGCGGCCTTGGATTGGTTGCCATTGGCGTTTTGCAGAGCCTGGCGGATCAGATCTTTTTCATGGGCCTCCAGGTTGATCCCGGAACCTGGCAACTTATAGCCGTTTCCCGAGACCTGTTCAACCTGTACGTTGCCCCTCAGGTCCTGATGAAAATCTTCCAAGCCCAGGTACTCGTTGCGGGAAAGGATCATGGCTCGCTCCACCATATTCCTCATTTCCCGAACATTGCCGGGCCATTTATAGGCGCTCATGGCGTCGAGCACGTTTCGCTCGATGCCCAGCACATTTTTACGAAAACGATGGTTGAAATGCTTTACAAAGTGCATGGCCAGCAGGGGAATGTCGTTGGGTCGCTCCCGAACCGAGGGAATCGCAATTTCTATCACATTCAGCCGGTAGAAGAGATCTTCCCGGAACTCCTTGGCCACCATGGCTTTTTTGAGATCTTTGTTGGTTGCTGCAATCACGCGCACATTGACTTGAATGTCGGAAGTGCTGCCAATACGCCTGAAGGTGCGCTCTTCAAGAAAGCGCAGTAACTTGGCCTGGAGGCCCAGGGGCATGTCGCCAATTTCGTCGAGGAATAGAGAACCCCCATCCGCCAGTTCGCACAAGCCCTTCTTGGCCTGTCTCGCGTCTGTAAAAGCGCCTTTTTCATGGCCAAACAGCTCGCTTTCCAGCAGGTTCTCAGGAAGCGCCGTACAGGTAACCGTCATAAAAGGCCGACTGGCGCGTCTGCTGTTGTAGTGGATGGCCTGCGCGATCAGGTTCTTGCCCACGCCGCTTTCACCCAACAGCATGATGGTTTCCGCCTCGCTCTGGGCTACCGTTTTCATGGTCTCCAGAACCCGGTCCATTGGTGGACCTACGCCGACAATAGAGGCGTAGCCGTAGCGCTTTTTCAGGTCGGAGCCGATTCGGCGCAACTCCCGGCGCAGAGCCGTTAATTCCAGCGCCTTTTCCGTTCGCGGTATGATGGTTTCAAACTCCAGCGGCTTGGTGACATAATCAAAGGCGCCTGCTTTCATGGCCTGAACGGCGTTGTCCACCGTTGAATGGGCTGTCATGAAAATAATGGGGAGTTCGGAATCTATTTCCCCAAACCGTTTCAACAAGGCCAGGCCGTTGTGATCCGGCAGCATATAGTCGAGGAAAACGAGATCCCACTCTTTTTCCTCCACCAACTTCAAAGCCGCCTCGCCATTGCCAGCCTCGCCTACCTTATAACCATGATCCTTGAGATAGAGTGCGAGCAGTTGTCGGAGATGTTCATCATCCTCAACAATAAGCACCTGTTCGTGCGCCATATAACCCCTTCAAAAATAACCAGACTTCCTAAAAAAACCAAAATTGATCTATCCCCAAGGCGGCCATTTTAATAGGATAGGCATCCAAGAGGGTTGAACATTTGTATTAATGGGGATTATAGCTCATCTTGGAAACATTTGCGGAAAAAAAATTAAGGACATGCCAAAGAAAAGGACCCGGAATTGAGTCACGGTCTCAATTGACCAATTGACGGCGTCCCTCCCTCGTTCACATGCCCTTTTAGACAATTCGGAATCGACCCACACGCCCTTTTGCACTGCGCCGCCTGAGTATTCTGAATTTGCCTCAGTCCGTTTAATTTTCTTAATGTTTATCATTCTAGTGCCGAAAGGTTATCTTGAGACGATATGACTTGAATATTGGGAACGTGCTCCGTTTGAATCCTTCGGCTTCCTCAAGTCAGAAAAAAGGAAAGGGATCGCAAGTCGCATTCGAGGCGGGTCCATGGATTTTTTTATATATAGAGACCAAATCAACCAGGCTCTCAAACACAAGGACGATAGTTTAAAAACTATTGTTATGGAAGGACTTGCCCAAAACCGCAACCAGTTGCTCGGCGAGGTTCAAGCCATTATTCCCACGGTGGACGGTCGTCTCAGGTTGGCGCTTCTGGAAGTGCTCATGGAAGACGGGGGCAGGGATCTGGTTCCTATCTTCCTATACACGATCTCCATTGAGGCCAATATCCTCTTTGCAAAATCCATGATCCTACTCTACGGTCATTTCTCTTATTTTGAGGCCATGGAACAGCTCAGGGAGCTGATGGGCAAGCTGAGGAGTCAGCTAACCCCAACCTGCCAGCGGGTTATCGGGAAACTGAACGCCAAATTCAGGGAACGCTTTTACATGAGCGAGTTCCTGGCGGGCAAACAGAATCCCAAACGCATGAAGCACGCAGCGGGGGCCATGGTTAAGGAACCGCATCCGGACTATGCGCCCTTCCTCAATGAGCAC
>JBNKOV010000350.1:0-5880 GCA_050294955.1 Holophagae bacterium | reverse complement strand
AGCAGAAGTCGGCCCGTTCATGGGCGTGGTCCGGCGCCGTGTATTCCGGCTCGTAGTGATTGACGCCCAACATGAAATCGCTCAATTGTACGCTGGCCAGACTCGTTCCCAGCATTTGCCCATTTTTGAGCAGGTGGCTCATTGCTGCCTCCGATCCCTCATCTCCTCTATTAACAAAATCGTGGATTCTCCCCTGAAATGCAAGGGCAGGGGTGAGGAAAAATGTTTGCTTTAGACCAAAATCGGGCTTTTGGACAATATCCCCAGGCGCATGCCGGCTAAGTTTGGGGAAGACAAGATATGGGAGGTTCGCCGATGGACAGTTTGCAAATGCTGCGAAAAATAGCCTTGGAATTCACGAATAACCTGGAACAGTTGCCTCTGAAACTCCATGTAGGCACTGAGGAAATCAGGAGCCGCCTCAGTTGCTACGATTTCTCCGCCCCGCGAGATTTAACCCAATTGGTAGAGGAGGTTAGCGATATCCTTACCAAGTGGACCGAACACGCCAATCACCCTCGCTACTTTGGATTATTTCTCCCTTCCACAGACATCTCGGGCGTGGCGGCCGATGGGCTGGCCGCGCTGTTCAATCCCCAGGTGGGCAGTTGGGACTTTTCACCCGCCGCCAATGAAATAGAGCGCTTAACCCTTAAAACCATTGCGGAAATGATGGGCCACCCACTGGGCGCCGCGCATTTCACCAGCGGCGGTTCCGAGGCCAATCACACGGCGGTCAACGCTGCATTAACTCATCAATTCCCCAAGCTCGCCCAGGAGGGCGTCAGAGGTCTGAAAGGCCAGCCCGTGCTCTATATTTCCGAGGAAGGCCATCACTCTTTTGAGAAAATCGCTCATATAACGGGCATCGGACGGCGGGCAATCCGCCAAATTCCTGCGACGGACTCATTGCAGCTTGATCTGGACGCGCTTTCACAAGCGGTGGAAACAGACTTCCGCGCAGGTCGTCTGCCCTTTATGGTGGTGGGAACAGCGGGCACAACCAATGCTGGGGTCATTGACCCGTTCGATGCTTTGGCCGATTTCTGCAAGTCCCGTAATTTGTGGCTGCACGCGGACGGCGCATGGGGCGCTGCTGCTGTTTTCAGTCCCAAATTGCGTCCCCATTTCGCGGGCCTGGCCAGGGTGGATTCCATTACTTTAGACCCCCACAAATGGCTCTCCGTTCCCATGGGCGCAGGCATCTTTCTAAGTCCTCACACCCAAAGCGTGCGCAAGACCTTCGACGTTCACACGCCCTACATACCAGAATCGGGCGGCGATGACCGGGTCTATCCCTATCGCGCCACCATGCAGTGGAGCCGCCGTTTTATTGGGCTAAAGCTATTCATGTTAATGGCTCACAAAGGTTTAGATGGCCTGGCTGGACGCATTCAACATCAGACGGATCTGGGCAACCTCTTGAGAACACGCTTGGGCGAGGCCAATTCGGGCTGGCGTATTTTGAACCAGACCCCATTGCCTCTGGTCTGCTTCACTCGCGACGATCTCACTGAAGTAGAGTTGAAGGCGGTTGCTGACCAACTCGCTGACCAGCAAACCGCCTGGATTTCCACCACGAAACTGCGAAACAAAACGCCCTGTTTACGGGCCTGTGTCACCAACTGGCGCACTACCCAACGGGACATTCAGATCCTGGTTGAAGGACTCAACCGGGAAGCAGTTGCGGTGAAGTTTAGCGCAATTCCCAATTAATTGCAGACTTGCCTAGATTGGTCGGGATGAAGATCGGGGCAAAGGGGCGCGGTAGAAGACGCCCCGCCACCCTTTATTTCAGCCAATTCGGTTATAAAGCTGTTAACCAATAACTGATTAAGTGATAGTTTCTTTTTCATGCTTTCTCCTTGTGATGGGAACACAATGAATTGTGTCAATGTATAGAATTAATCACAGACGATGATGGAATTTCCCTGGTGGCAAATCGGACAGGTTACCTGGGAGGGAATTTCGCCGCCTTTTATTTTTCCAGCATCCGTCTTAAAACTTCTAACCTCTAATTGGCCCAGTGATAACTTCTTTTTCATAACTTCTCCTTAAGTTGCAAATTCGAAACATCTTATACTAGCACAACTTAAAAAGACCCCATCCAAAAAATGTCCCAATTTCTCTATTTCAACTGAAATCCCGGGGTCGCCATTGCCATGCCTACACTTGGGTTTTCACTCTTTAAAAGAACCCCAGTGGTTTGCTTCCAGCCTTCTGGAGGGAAGATTGCCTTCACCCATTTGTCGAGATCCTCAGCATCGGTTTCCCTGGTGATTCGTTTATTGGGATACACGCCCGGAATTCGATAATCGGTCAGTTTCTGAATGAACTCCAAGCGAATGGCAAGGGAGCCGGGATTCAGCCAGGAAGCGCCTTCATCGGAGTAACCGTTGGGAGCAGGCGCTGCATACAAGGGCTGACCCATTTTATCAATCCAAGACGCCAGGCCCCGAGTACTATTGACTTGAGCGTCTAAAGCGCGAACGGCGCTAACCGCCAGTTCAAGAGGGGTTTTAACCTTTTCTTGTCGCGCGGCCTGGGACCAGAATTCGGGAGAAGCCACCATGACCCTTAACACAGTCTTAATGTCGCCGTCGGAAGATGAGAAGGCTTGGGCCATGCTATTTACAAGACTTTCGGGGGGCTGGTCTGCAACAAACCTGCGGGCCAGTTTCAATGAAATGAACCTGGCTGTGGCGGGATGAGCAGCCAACAGGTCCAAGACCCGCTCGCCTTCCTCTATGCCGCCCCCAGCTTTAAATCCCTGACCCAATATGGTTTTAGCTCCCGCGTCGTGACTGTCCGCTCGAAAAAGGAAGTCGCCATCTCGAACAAACCCAAGGGATCGTCCTTTCAGAACACGAAGTTGAAGGTGGTCGGCCTTATTGGTCATGGGCCAGACGGTCCATCCCGAGAAGGCCCGAGCAACATGAACCACATCGTCCTGGCTATACCCGCCATCCACGCCAAGGGTGTGCAACTCCAAGAGTTCCCGAGCGTAGTTCTCGTTAATTCCCTGGTTCTTCCTCTGCTTTGCAGGCCGCCTTTGCCTGCGGGCCATCCCAATCCTGGATTCAGCTAAATTGGCGTCCAGCGTAGTTTTCACGCCCTTATCCGCCGTTGAACCCGCATTATCCAAATAAAGCAACATGGCGGGGTGCCTGGCCGTCTTGCCCAGCAATTGGCGAAATTGTCCCAATGCGTTGGGTCGAATCGCGTCCCGTTCATAGGTCAGAATAAAGGGTCGCGCCCGCTTGTTCACCGTGGAAACCGTAAAATGGTTGAACCAGAAGTCCGTAAGCGCCTCCTGCACCTGGTTTTCACTATAAACAGCGCGGACCAGCTTTTGGCCAATAACCTGGTTTTCCAATTCTCTCATGGGCCGCGCCCCTTTTTCAGCGGCAAAGCGCATCAAAGCTTGCCGCATTTCGGCGGGGTCTTCCGATTTAATGGCGTCTTTGGAAACCACCCCTTCATTCTCGGCCATCTTCAAGATTCTGGCGCCCGGCGGCCAGGTTTCCAGAAGCTGTCTGTTCGTCATGGCCAACGCAGGGAATCTCTTCAATTTTTCATTCAGCTCTTTATCCGGAAAGTCGGCGGCCAGTTGGCGTTCGAACCAAATTTCCAGACCCATTTTGGAGACCCGATCCACCAGGCCAGGCGTCGCTCCAAAAGTCATTCGGTTCACCAAATGCGCTGCGGCTTCTTCTCTAGTCAAGCCTGCCTTCTCATAGGGAAACGGACTTCCTCCGGCCCACAAAAATACGCCAATGCACAGCCATGCCTGCATGGAACACCTCCTGTTCTTTCCTGCCATGGAGGACAAGGAAGAACCCGGGGAGGTTTAATTATGAGCTATGGATTGCGAACCTTTGTGGAATTGCACTCCCAAAAATCATTGGCCCACAATAGTTTTTACCTCTGCCTTTATCTGGACTACAACCCCACATAAGGCTGCTACAACGTCCAACACGCCGGCTGGAACCGGATAGATCCTTCTGTCACCGGCCAGCCTTCCGTCTGGAACTGACCCTGCCTTTGCGCCGCCGTCCCCAACATCGGCTGGAACTGACCCCGCCTTTCAGCCAACGGCCACAATTGCCGCTAGAACTGCACGCGCCCTTGGCCCTTCTGTCACAAAAGCTGCTGTAACTTGCAGCGCTCTTGCAACACCACCCGTCAAAGCGGCTGGAACCTGACATGCTCCTTAGCCTAAAGCCGCAATACCGGCTGCTGCACACCCCATTCTCGCTCCAGGTCTCTCAAGATCGGCTGCAACTGCCACGGCTCTTTCTAGAACGTCGTTTTGGCCCAAAGAGCAGGCCTTTGCCATTAGGTAAAAATCAACCAAAGCTGCCCAAACACAATCACTTTCGTCTGAAAGCCGCCATGCAATCGGGCAATGGCCTTCAATCATTCACACAACCGCCTACGCACAAAATTGCTCGGACGAAGCAACGGCTGGATTGAATCCCATTCATCACGCTACTTCAAAAAAAGAAACACCAGCAATGCTAAGACCAATAGGGCCGCCACCCCCATCGCCAGGGGCTTGATATTGCGCGGCCTCTTGCCTGGATCCCTGCCCGAAGCCTTTTTTAGAAGCCAACGATAGAGAGGACTCTCGGCGTCCAGAGACGCCAGCTCCTGCTGGACTGTACGCGCTCTCGCGCTATCGCCAGCGTTCAATGCAACCTCAAATTCTTTCTCCAAAAACTTCAACCGCTGGAGACGCGCCTTTCTTTGGGCTTTTTCCAACATGGGCCGAAGAGACTCAGCGCCCTCATCCAAGGCGATCAGGCTGGTCAATACCCGCTCGGCTTGCTTGAGATCGGTTTTCAAGGCGCGCTTAAAGGTCTGCCTCAAGGATTTCGTTTCATCTTGCACAGCCGCCTGCTTCTTCTCAAAAAAATCACCCAGCTGCTGCTCTTCCTTGCTGTAGGAGGCCTTGCGCGCTTTCAATTCTTCAAGGGCTTCTCGGGCCTGATCTTCACGAGCCTCACTCAATGCAGCCTGGAATCTGCTGCGTACTTCGACAATTTCCTTCAGTAAATGTTTTGCTTCATGCATCTTATCCTGCTCAAGATTCTTGAGCGCCTGCTGTTGCTCCCCTACGTCCAGCCCCAATTTCTTCAGCTTGATCAAATGCCCACGCGCCTTGCCTGGCTGACGGGAGGTGAGGGTTTGGTTAAAGGCCTTCAATTCCCGATCAAGCAGGGTCTTTTGTTCGTCTTGTCTGGATTGGAGCTTTCTCAAATCTTGGGAAGTATCAACACCCAAATGATTTAGCTTGGGAAGAACCTGCTTGGCCTTCACAAGTTCTCCGTTTTCCAAATGCTCGGAAAACTTCTGACGCAACTGCTCGATTTTAGCCTGTTTTTCCTTTTCTTCCAGGGGCTTAATCAAGCTCAAAAGCGTTGAGCAATCATGGCCCTTCCGATTCATGACAAGAATCAGATTGCGACACGCCATCAAATTGCCGCTCTCCAGCGCCTCGTGAAACTGCTGCTGGAGGCGCTCAGAGTTCCCCCTGATATGACCGCTTACTGTCTTTGGAGCAATTTCAGGACCGCCAGACTGGGGCTTGGGGACATCCAGGGTTTCTGTGGGTTCATCCTCTCCGGGTTGCACCATGGCAGGGTTAGCAGCCATATTGGGAGCAGAACCCCGAAAAGCCATCTCCAGGTCATCCGCGAACAACACAGCTTTTTGATAACGGAGGTTGGGATTACGGTCCAACGCCCTCGTGAAGATCGCCCTGGTGTAGGATTCCTTCAACCCTAAATGAGACAAAGGCGCGTGAGGCTTGGGTTCTTCGAATAGGATTTTGGAAAAAATGGCCTTGAGATCAGAACCGGAGAAAATGCTTCGTCC
>JBNKOV010000349.1:0-5881 GCA_050294955.1 Holophagae bacterium | reverse complement strand
CGCCATAACTGCGAGGAGATTCACCGAAAAAGGCAATGACACCCAATTTGTTCTCTGGAAACCCTCGATTCAACAAATCCCGATTAAGCCCTGGTCTTCGATTGGCTTTTTTATAAAAATCGGTAAAAGACACCAGAAGGACTTCGATATTCGCAAGATCAGGCTTAAGCTGGCATGTGCTATTTAGATATTGTCCATTGACAGAGACAGCGTCCGAGAATACATCTTGATCTCTATACCGCAGAAGGGTTCGGTAAATGGAATCGGCGCGATCAAAGATGAACCCCTCAACGTCCTCGAAATCCATGTAAGTATTGATTTCATAAATGTAGGACCGAATTTGGGCCGTTAAGAGGGGCTGAGCCCTGGCGGCTGAGACCATGCAGGATATGGCGATCACCATCAATATACGCATCACACGCTCCCTCTCTAGAGATGGGCTCTATTATACTCTTACAAGAGCTTTGCGTCAATCATCATAACGGGAAAAGGCCTTCCCAAGAACCAATCACGACCGCATAGCCGAATGGCTGGATTTTTGCTAGAATAGGGTCTTGGTTACCCCGAGATTTTCTAGGGGTACAGATTTTTCATGAGGCAATTGAGGTCATCAATCGTTTAAATGTAGGAAGCGACCCACATCAAAGGCTCGCTCCAGCCTCATGCTCCAAATTTGATACAGGACTTTGATCATGAACATTAGAGCACGCACCACGATCATGTTGGCCATTGCGGCCATTTCCCTACCCGGCCTATCTCAGGACTGGGACGCCCTGATCCAGGATAACGACGTTCATGCCTTCAAAGCCGCATTAAAGAAACAAGATTCCCGTTTTAAAATTGACGCCTCATTCATGGCCCGCATCTGCGACCGACCTGAGATGGTTCAAGCGGTTCTGGATCATCTCTACGGACAATCCGACCACCAAACAGCCGCCTCGTTCGCGCCATCGCCGAACGCCCCAGGCAAACCGGCCCCGCCGCCCGCTCATGCCGGCAATGACGGGAACAGATCTCATGTTCCATTCTCAGGGGGGAACGACAATAACGCCGTACAGCGCCTGTATAAGAAACTTGCAGACCTGGAGGGCCAAAACGATCCTGCTGGCGTGAAAAAGCGCCTGGAGGCTCGCAGCATTCTGACCGGGTTCATTATGGACAAAGCGAGCCAATTCACTGCTCAGGTTCCAGGTCTTCCCGAATGGGTTTCTGAAATGATCCAATCCGCAGACAAGGCGCGCAGAAAGGGCTATCCCCAGATTACCTTGACCGCTGATAAAAGGGTTAGCTTCACCGCCTCGGATCAGGAAAAGGGCGTAAAGGCCTATATGAGCCTCTACATGGTAAAACAGTCCCCGGACGGCGAAACCCCCTTCGAACTGAGGGACGAGCTTTTAACCTCTCTGGACTCCTGGCCTCTGGCCTATGACCAGGAGACCGATGATTTTGAACTGGCGGTTCTTGGCAAACACTACAGCACCATTGTTAATTTCAGAAAAATCTTCAATGATGTGGAACCCATCACCCTATATCCCGGGCAATGGGCCGTTCGCATCAAACACACCAATGGGTATAATCAATTGCGCTCCGATCAAACCGCTTACTTCACCGTGGAGCCCGGTAAAAATTATGAATTGGAACTTTCCTGGGAGAAGAAGAAGGGCAGCCGAATGCTCCAAATCGAACCCCGCGAAATCGATTAGGCGATACAGAGAGAATATTCGAGACCCAAACCCCTGGTAATACAGGCTTGTGGGTCCAAGAGTCCGACCGAATGGTTGACGAGATTTGACAAAAGGCGGATACATTTCTAGAATGAGCCCGGAGATGTGGATGGGGAGGATGTGCTTGCATCGATTTGGTCGCTTTATTAAATTCATATGCCTTTTACTGGTTGTGGCAATTTGCATCATGCCTTTTTCATGCGGCCCCAAGCCTGTAGGTGAAGTGGGAGCGCCCATTTTCATCATTACATTAGATACCTTGCGGTCGGACCACCTGCCCGATTACGGTTACGATAAAATCAGCACGCCCGCCTTGAGCGCGTTCAGGAAAGACGCTGTCCTCTACGAGCGCGCCTATTCCAATACGCCGTTGACCCTGAGTTCCCACGCCACCATTATGACCGGTCTCCAGTCACACAATCACGGGGTTCGCGACAATACGGGTTATGTGCTGGACGAGTCATTCAAAACCCTGGCTGAACGCATGAAAAGCGAGGGCTACCAAACCGGCGCCGCAGTGTCCTCCATGGTGCTCCGCCAGGTAACAGGCATCTCACAGGGGTTTGATTACTATAATGACGACCTGAAACGCAATGAGGGCATGATCCGAAACTTCGCTCAACGCCGGGGAGACGCCACGGTGAATGCTGCGAAGCAATGGCTAAACGGCATTGAAAAAGACCCCGTTTTCTTCTGGCTGCACCTCTACGACCCCCACACGCCCTACACGCCGCCCCGCCCATTTGAGCCCACCTACGAAGGCTCTATCGCCTATACGGACACCCTGGTGGGGGATTTCATAAAACACCTAAAAGATAAAGGTTTATACGATAAGGCCCTTATCATAATAGCTTCCGACCATGGCGAAGGTCTGGGCGATCACGGCGAAGAAGAGCACGGCATGTTGCTCTACCGGGAAGCTATTCAGGTGCCGCTCTACATCAAGTATCCCCAAAACCAGCAGGCCGGGAAAACCGTGGAAAAACCCGTGGGTCTCATCGACCTCTACGCTACGGTTGAGGCCGCGCTGGGCATGCCTGAGTCCGAAACAGACGGCCTTTCCATCGCCTATTCCTCCGGCATCCCCTCTGATCGCAGTCTTTTTGCAGAAACCTTGTATCCCCGCATCCACTATGGCTGGCACGCGCAGAAATCGGTGATTCGCAAACAACTGCACCTCATCGAGGGCAAGGACACCGAGGTTTACGACGTTATTGAAGATCCGGCGGAAAAGCAGAACCTGTTCGGCTCGGTCAAGGTGCCCAACCCCATGTTCGCCACGCTGGAAGAGGTGGGCGAGGGTCTGGCCAATAGGGAAGAGATTTCGGAAGAGGACCGAGCCATGTTGGAGTCCCTGGGCTACACGGGGCAATTCAATTTTGGCGAAGGCGTCAAATCTCTAGATTTCCAGCAGCTTATGGACCTGCAGGACAAACTGGGCGCAGCCCAGAAAGCGCTTAATAGAGAGGAATATGCTCAGGTTGAAGCCGACATGCTGAAGCTCACCACGGAGTTTCCCGCCCTACAAGAGGCCAAAACCCTGTTGTCCATGGCGCTTACAGCTCAGGAAAAATATGCGCAGGCGGAACATGTCATCATGCAGGCCCTTGTTTCCGTGCCTCAGGATTACAGCCTGCTCACGTCCCTTGCCGGTGTGAAGATTGAGCTGGGCAAGATTGACGACGCGCTCACGGTCGCCCATAAGGCGATCGACCTGGAGGCCTCATACGCCGCGCCAACCCTGGTTCCGCAATTCTATGACAAGGGCCGATACGCAGATGCGGAAGCCCTTACCTTAAAGGCTTTTAACAAGGGTACAGACTTTACTTACGGCCATTATGTTCTGGGTCGAACCTCTATGATGAAGGGCAAGATCAAGGAAGCAGAGGAACACTTGGCCATCGCCTCCGAGCAGTTCTCCGCCAAAGACGAAAAAGAGACCAAAGTGCTTATTTCAACCCTGGTCTTCCTTGCCCAATGCAAGACCCTGAAACATGAATACGACGAAGCGATTGCTATTTTGGACAGGGCGCTGACTCTGGGTCCGGACATTGCCGAAACGATTGCAATCAAAGCCGATGTGCTCCTGCGCAGCAACAAGGCGGGCATGGCGGAACGCATCTTGATTCAAGGCCTGCAAAAGAATTCGGACAACCCGGAGCTGCTCCTCACCATGACCATGGTGCAATTGGCGCTCAGCAAACACGATGAGGCGTATAAATTTGCGGAACGGGCCTTAAAAGCCAATATCAAGGCAACGGTAGGCCAGATCTGCTTTGCCTACCTCAACAAGGCGAAACCCAAAGACGCCAGAAGGGTAGCCAAACTGGCCGAGAAATTGGAACCGGAACAGCCCTATTCCTATTACATGCTGGGCAGGCTGGCCCACAGCGTCAAAAAGTTTGGCGAAGCCAAGGGTTATTTGGAGCAATCCAGGGATAGGATCAAGAATTACCCTGACCGCAATCTCTATGGCGAAATCCTATATTTCCTGGGTGATACGGAAGCAAGTCTTGGAGACCCGAACCTGGCCCTGCCCTATTTTGAAGAGGCTGTGGAGCTGCAACCCCACTCCGCACGGTATCAGGTGACGCTCATTACCTTCTTCGGGCGATTGCAGGCGAAAGATCGGGCGCTGGCTGTGGCGGACCGCTGGCTGAAACAATATCCCAGCAAGAACAATTATGCGCTTGCATCGCAAACCCTCAAGAGCCTGGGTTATGTGGAACGGGCAGGGATCTATCAAAATCAGGCGCAATCAGCCACGCAATAGCGGCTGAACCCGGAGATGGTCGGCATGAAAAGCGGCAAGGGGTTTCCTTTAACGACAAGCCTGATTCTCATAGGGTTAACCTGCGCTTGTGGTAATAAAGCGCCTCAAATTGCGCCCCAAACGCCCGTGATCTTGATTTCTGTGGATACGCTGCGGGCCGATCACCTGCCAGCCTATGACTACCAGAGGATCCAAACGCCAGCTATCGACGAGCTGGTTTCCAACGGCGTCCTTTTTGAGCGGGCATTTTCCCAAGCGCCTCTTACCCTGCCTTCTCACGCCTCCATCCTGACCGGTCTCCTGCCGCCCCGCCACGGGGTGCGTGAAAATGTGGGTTTCAGGCTTCAGGACGAGTCCAAAACCCTTGCCGAGATTTTCGCGGAGAACGGCTACCAGACAGGCGCGGCAGTGTCGTCCATGGTCTTGCGAAAAACCACCGGCATCTCTCAGGGCTTCCAGTTCTACGACGACTCTTTTGGGCTGGGCCTAAACCGTCAGGCGCGCAGTTACCCGGAACGAAGCGGGGAACAGACCTTCAATTCGGCCATGACCTGGATCCTGGGATTGAAAGACAAACCCTTCTTTCTCTGGACCCACCTCTACGAACCCCATGCGCCCTATGCTCCGCCGCCCCCGTTCAACAAACCCGACCTGCATCCCTACGATGGTGAAATTGAATATACCGACCACCTTTTGGCCAACTTCTTTAAGTTCCTCAAAGAAAAGGGTCTCTACCAGTCCGCCATCATCATCCTCACCTCCGACCACGGGGAGGGACTCGGCGATCATGGGGAGAAGGAACACGGCCTGTTTACTTACAGGGAAGCCATTCACACCCCGCTGGTAGTGAAATTGCCAAACAACGCCATGGCGGGCAAGCGGGTAAGCCGGTCCGTGGGCCTCATCGATATTGCCCCTACGCTCACCTCCCTGCTCAAGATGGAAGGCCCTGTTTTTGATGGGGATCATCTCTTCGCCCCATCTAAAAAAGATCAAGTAGTTTACAGCGAGGCCATGTCAGGGGAGCTGTTCTACGGCTGGCATGCCTCTCGCTCGGTGATTTCAAAGAATCTCCACTACATGGAAGGCCACGAGCCCATGCTCTTTGATCTGGACCAGGACTTCCTTGAGACCCAAAACCTCTATGGCGCGCAAGCCATTCCCGAGGCCGCATCCGCCCAGATGGACGCCATGGCGGGAGGCGAGCAGGCGACTCAAGCCATCTCCGATGAAGACAAAGCCATGCTTGAGAGCCTGAAGGCCCGGGAACGCTATCTGAAGAACAACCTGGAGCGGCTGAACAGGCTGGCAGCCAGCAACAACGCTTCGGCCAACCAGCTGGACGAGGCCAGGGCCGAACTCGACATGATCGTGCAGGAGATCC
>JBNKOV010000348.1:0-5906 GCA_050294955.1 Holophagae bacterium | reverse complement strand
GACCCAGGGGTGCTTGAGGACGGCGGCTCTCATGGTCTGGGGTTCGATTGTGAAGATGTTGCGATTGATGCGGTTGTCGAAGGCAAGGGCCAGGTCTCGCTCGGTGTTGGCCGAGGCGCCCAGGATGACGATGCTCTTTACCTGGAAGGAGGGATGGCTTAAGAGGGTGTGGTATCCCCACCGGACGCCCAGGGTCAAGAGGGTGACGGTCAGGCCGTAGAACAGGCCGTAGCCGATCAGGCGGTAGCGCGCGCCCTGCTTCCGTCCGACCCGACTCTTGCGTGGGCGCGCTTTGCGCTTGGCGGCCATGTCAGTCATTCCCCGTTGAGCGGTTGGGGGACAGGGAGAACAGCGGTTGATGATGGTGTGGCGATTTCGCCTTATATCCTGCTGTTCTCCACTCTGGGGTCATGGGTTTTATCGGCTCCAAATTTCGAATATTTTTCTACATTGTCCGCTAATGCTGCCGGCGCCCAATCCCAGGACGAGGTCGCCCTCGTTGCTGTGTTTGAGCAGGTGATCGCCCAACTCGTCCAAGTCGGCGACCTGGGTGACGGCGGGATGGCTCTTGGATAGTTCTTCTGCGAACCGGGCGCTGTTGATTCCGGGAATCTCTTTTTCTCCAGCGGTGAAAACGGGCGCGACGACGACGTGGGTGGCTTTGTCGAAGCAGTTGAGGAAGCGGTCCCAGCAATCGCGAAAGCGGGTGTAGCGGTGGGGCTGAAAGACGGCGACGATGCCTTTGTCCCATGCGCTGTCGGCTGCGGTAAGGGTGACGTCTATTTCGGTGGGATGGTGGGCGTAGTCGTCGATGATGGTGCGGCCTTTGGCTTCGCCTACGATGTGGAAGCGGCGGTCTGCGCCGGTGAATTTGGTGAGGGCGTCGCACATGGTCTGCATGGAAACGTCGAATTCCAATCCTACGGCTATCGCCGCTAACGAGTTGAGCACATTATGTTTACCTGGCACAGATAAGGCCACTTCTCCGTATTTGTCGCCGCGGACCATGAGGTCGTAGGTGGTGCGGAACCCTTCCACCTTGATGTTGGCGGCGGACAGGTCGGCGCCGCTTTTCAGTCCGTAGGTGATGACGCGGCGGGTGAGTTTGGGCAATAGGGCTTTGAGCCGGGGATCGTCTTTGCAGGCTACAACCAACCCATAAAAGGGGACCTTGTTCATGAAGGCTACAAAGGGGTCCTCGATTTCCTTAATGCCGCCTTTGTAATGCTCCAGGTGCTCTTCGTCTAAATTGGTGACAATTGCAATGGTTGGAGAGAGTCGCATGAAACTGCCGTCGGACTCGTCGGCCTCGGCCAACATGAGCTGGCCCTTGCCGGATCTGGAATTGGCGTCGTAGGTGTTCAATCTTCCGCCAATAACCACGGTGGGGTCTAAATCGGTTTCTTCAAAAATATGGGCCAACATGCTGGTTGTGGTGGTTTTGCCATGAGCGCCCGCAACGGCTACGCCGTATTTCATGCGCATGAGTTCCGCCAACATCTCGGCTCTGGGAATGATGGGGATATTGCGGTATCGGGCGGAGATCAGCTCGGGGTTGTCCATCTTAATGGCGCTGGAAACCACTACCACCTCAGTGCCTTCTACGTGTTTGGGATCGTGTCCTATCATGACTTGAGCGCCCATTTTCTCAAGTCGGCGGGTGGTGTCGGATTCCTTCATGTCGGAACCGCTCACCTTATAGCCGTTGTTCAGCAGCACCTCGGCAATGCCCGACATGCCGGATCCGCCAATGCCAACAAAATGGATGGCTTGTATTTTACGAAACATGGGTCTCAAATTCTCTGACAATTTCCGTTACCTCTCGTCTCTGTTGAAGCGCCAGCGCAATGTCTGCGCACAGCTCGGCGCTGTTGCGAGCCTGTTTGGGATAGGCCGCCGCCAACGCCTCTAATTTGGCTGAATCCGTTAAGAGCCGCAACAGAATTGGACCGCACTCTGGGAGTTCGTGTTCTGGTACGAGCAGGGCCGCGCCCAGGTCCGCCAGACTGCGCGCATTGTGGGTCTGGTGGTCGTGGGTGGCCTTGGGAAACGGAACAAGGATGGCGGGGATTCCCAACATTTTCAACTCGGCGATCGTGGAAGCGCCAGCCCGGCACACCGCGAACAGTACATGCTCCAACAATTGGCCCATATTGTCAATAAAAGCCGTGACCTCTACGTGAAAAGCGGCTTTTTCATAGGCCTGCTTGACGGCTTCCAATTGGCGCTCGCCGCATTGGTGGACTACCTTTACGCCCACGTCGCGGGGCATGTTTTCCTTTAAGAGCTTGGGGAGCTGTTCGTTTAGGGCGGCTGCGCCCTGGCTTCCGCCCAGCACCAGGACGGTCTTGCGATCCGAGGACCAGGGTTTGGCGTTGCTGAAATCGCCGCGCACGGGGTTGCCCGTTACTATGGCGGGGCATTTAAAATGGGATTTGGCTTGGGGGAAGCCGCAACACGCCAGTCTGGCGGTCTTTGAGGAGAGCTTGTTGGTCATGCCCGGTATGGCGTTTTGTTCCTGGATCATGGTAGGGATGCGCAGCAGACCTGCGGTGAGCATGAGGGGCGCGGAGGCGTATCCGCCCACGCCAATCACCACTTTGGGACGAAAGCGAATGAGCAAAATGAGACTTAACAGAAGGGACGCAGGCAGTCGCCACAACAGTCCCAATTTCTGGGACGCGTTCTTGCCCAGCAATCCGCGAATGGGCAGGGTCAGCAGGGGATAGCCCATATCGGGCATCAGCTTGTACTCCATGCCGTAACGGGTTCCTACATAATAGACTTTCGCGCCCTGGACCTTCTTTTTCAGCGCCTCGCCAATGGCGATGGCCGGGAAGATATGACCGCCCGTGCCGCCGCCTGCTATCAGATAATTCATACAGCCACCCTATTTTCCATGATTTGCCAGCGACTGATATTCAATATAATGCCGAACATGGTGAGGGACAAGGCCAGAGACGTGCCGCCCGCGCTGATAAAGGGCAAGGGAAGCCCCTTAGTGGGAAATAGGTCCAGCGTAATGGATATATTGATGAAGGCCTGTAGGGTTAATAACATCAACAGGCCGGCCCCCAGTATTTTGGAGTGATCGGACTCCACCCTGGACAACACATGGGCGCCGCGAATGAGGAAGAAAAGGTAGCATGCAATGATGGTCATGCCTCCCATGAACCCGAACTCCTCACATAAGGTTGCAAAAATAAAGTCGGTATGGGGTTCGGGCAGATAGTACAGTTTCTGCTTGCCCCGCCCCAATCCGGTTCCGGTCATGCCTCCCGATCCTATGGCCAATTTGGCTTGTCTTGTCTGGTAGTGGTCCTGAAAGACAAAATCCTTAAGTCTTTGGATTCTGTAGGGTTTGGTCGCCAGGAGGCCTGCCATTAATGGCAGGAGCAGCAGGCCTCCTAGCGCCAGAAAGCGGAGAGGCATCCCCGCTAAGAATAGCATCATTCCGGCAATGCCCAGAATGATCATGGTGGTCCCAAAGTCGGGTTGCGACAAGATGAGCCCACAAAATACGACAACCACCGAGCCTATGGCTATGAGCCTGGCCTTCCAGGGTCGTTCGTGATCTCTAAATCCAGTGGCCACGGCGGCCACAAACATGATAATGACAATCTTGGCCAGGTCCGAGGGCTGGAACCCGAAACGACCGATATAGTACCAGCGATGGGCTCCCTTGGCTTCAAACTGGAAAATCACGCCAATCAGTAGGGAGACCACAATGGCCAGGGCCAGGAACAGCACCGGCTTTTTACGGTAGATCTGGTGAGGCGTGATGATGGCTATGATCATGCCTATACAGCCCATGAAGAGCGCTACGAGCTGTTTAAAGAAGATCACCCCTGCGTCGTTGTAAATCTCTATGGATTGGACGCCCGAAGCCGAATACACCATGACCATGCCAAAACCCACCAGGATAACGACGGGGATGCTGAGGATGAAGTCGGGTCTTCTGGGTTTTACTTTCTTCATGAGAGACCAGCCAATTCGCGGTAGATTGCCTTAAAGGCGTCGCCGCGAGCCATGTAATTCTTGAATTGATCAAAAGAGGCGCAGGCGGGCGCCTGCAACACTGCGTCGCCCGGTTCCGCCAGTTCGTGAGCCTTGAGGCAAGCCTGCTTGAACTGAGGGATGTGGACAGGGGAGAGGTGTTTGAGATCTTCCATGATGAGGGGCGCGGTTTCGCCGTAGGCCACGATGGCTTTGGGCGGATGGATGGAGAAGTCCAAAACGCCGAACCGCTCGCCCTTGTCGCAGCCGCCCAGGATCAGGACATAACCCTGTTCCATGGATGAAACGGCGGCCTGGGTGGCATGGGTGTTGGTTGCCTTTGAGTCGTTTATCCAGAGTCGTCCCTCGTGGGAGCCTACCTTTTCCATGCGGTGGGGCAGGCCGGTGAAGCTTTGCATGGCTTTTGCCGAGTCTTGGAAGGACACGCCAAAATGGTTGGCGGCAAGGGCTGCGAACAGGGCGTTGAGACGATTGTGGTATCCCAGCAAGGGCAGGTGAGCGCTGTCTATGGAGCCCATGTCCTGGGCAATGATGGCGGCCCCGGAGACATGCATTTTGGCGCCTGGCACGGGGTATTTCCGGGCCTGGCCGGGGAGTCGGTCCAGGTAGGTGGGATCGCAGTAGGCGAGATGGTTGGGTTGCTGGTTGGCGAACATGCGCAATTTGGCTTCTTCATAGGCGGCCATGGAGCCGTGACGGTCCAGGTGATCGGGAGAAATATTGAGCAGCAGCCCCACTTCGGGGCAGAAGGTCTGCACGTGCTCCATTTGGAAGGAGGAGATTTCCACCACGTGGATTTGTTGGGGATCCTGGGTTGCGCAGGAGATGAAGGGCACGCCTATGTTGCCGCACAGGCTGGCGTTCAGGCCATTTTCAACCAGGAGGTGGTGGATGAGGCTCACCGTAGTGGACTTGCCGTTGGAGCCCGTGACGCCAATCACCCTGCCTCTGGTCTGGCGGAAAGCGAATTCCACCTCGCTCATTACGGGAATATTGAGATGACGGGCCTCGGCAATCACCGGATGGGTGATGGGAATGCCTGGGGAGAGAATGATCGCTTCATAGCCATTCAACTGGGGCATCTGATTAAAATAGGCATAACCCGACTCGCCAATCTCCCCGGCCAGCACCGACTGCGGTTGTTTCTGGTCATAGGCGTGGAACGCCATGTTATGCCGTTGGAGATAGCGGGCCGTTTCGATTCCCGATGTTCCAATTCCAACTACCAGATACATGTATCTACCTCAGTTTAAAGGTGGCTAAAGCCAGGATTGCGAAAAGTAGAGAGACGACCCAAAAACGAATGATGACCTTCGATTCGTGCCAGCCCTTTAACTCAAAATGATGGTGAATGGGCGCCATCCTAAAGATGCGTTTGCCTCGCCATTTGTAGGAACCCACCTGCAAAATGACCGACAAAGCCTCAATCACAAACAGCCCGCCCACCAGGATCAACAACAGGGGATGACCCGTCAGCAGCGCCATGGTCCCCAGGGCGCCGCCCAGAGCCAGCGCGCCGGTGTCGCCCATAAACACCTCAGCGGGATGGGCGTTGTACCACAGAAACCCGATACAGGCGCCCGCCATGGCCGCCCCAAAAACCGTTAACTCGCCAGAGGACAGAATATGGGGGATGTCCAAATAAGCGGCAATCTTGGCGTGACTGGAAACATAGGCGATCAGGGTATAGGTGGCGAAGGCAATGCCGGACGCCCCGATAGCCAGACCATCAAGTCCGTCGGTTAGATTCACCGCGTTGCTGGACCCCAACAACAGGATAACCGCAAAGATCACGAACCCCCAGGCGAGGTTGGGGTGGAAGTCCTTGAAAAATGGAAAGTAAAGCTCGGTGATGAACAGCCCGGAATCGGCGAGGTAATACATCCAAC
>JBNKOV010000347.1:0-5402 GCA_050294955.1 Holophagae bacterium | reverse complement strand
GTTGAGACTCTTGTCAGGTTTGATCGGAATTGAGGATAGCGCATACTGAACGTCGCCTTGATTTCTTCTTTTACAGTATTTGCAGGCGCTGTGTTCAGACAGGTTAAGAAGTAAAGGCACATATAAAAGTCGCTCAGGGGAATGAGCCCGGATTGCTCTTCTGCAAAGTAGATGAGGTCTTGAGTGAGGCTACATGAGAAGAAGGATCGCATGGCGTGGCTGTCGCTCTCTGGCGCCGTTGTCTCTTCTCCAAATATGCGCGCCACCCCCGAAAAGTACCGGTGAAAGAAGGCGGCGGCCTGTTGATGATGCCGTGGCCCTGTGCCGAGGTAAATGTATTCCGTGCGCCGGTCATGGCCCAGAAAATAGTTGTCCCAGTAGGATCTGGGAAAATGCTCTCCTCCCTGAAACCAGATTCTGTCGTGGGTGAGCTGGCGGTTGAGGTTGTGCAGGTAATCCCAGTTTAAATCGTCTACAGTTAGAAACGAAACACCGAGAGGCGGCAGACCCATGGACCGACAGAATTTGCGAAGGTTGTACCGTCGTATGCCACGCACTTTTCCACTCTCTGTTAGGGCTTGGAATAATTCCGCTGTCTGTTTCATTTCAGCAGCTCCATGGACTGTTGACAAAATCGCAGGCTTAAACGGCCACAGGTCATGAAATCCTCGTCTGAGAAGCTATGCGCTTTATTTCTCAAATTCTGCCATTCCTGAGGGAGTCGCATGAGGGTTTCTCTAAACCTGACGGGGAACATGTCCACCAATGCTTCATAGGTGTTCTGATGATAATAGGCGCAGAGTTGATTGATGAGTCGCCAAAATGCTTCTTCTACTCCCCGCACCTGGATGAGTTGGTCCACGTGTTTGGATACAAATAACTGGCAATAATACAAAATCTCGTTTTCTAATTGTTCTGGAGATAGGTTTGCGGGGAAATTGAGCCAGGAAGGCAGCGACTCCTGCTGGTTGTCGTCTTCGAGGACTGCCGCCACAAGCCACTGGTTTTGAGAGTGATCTCGGCAAGCTTCGAGGCAATGGAACTGCAATCCCAGGAAATACCCGCCATCACGACGGGGAATCTGATCGTCGTTTCCGAAATGACTTTGACAGATGACATCGGATCCACTGAAACGCGTGCATTCCGCGTCAACCCTGCTTTTTAACCCCAACAGGTTCTGGGCTGGACATTCCGGGCTTGGAGAATACAGGTACCTCAGCAGTTTCATGTGAGTGTCTTCCGGCGTAATGGAGCCGCTGACCGCCATGAAGAAAACAAGGTGTTCGCCCAGTGCCTCCTTAAGAGTTCGAGCCATGGCTATGTTGATGTCATCTATCAGTTTTCCCAGATAATAACGATCCATTGCTTCTCTGCCTGTGCGCCTAGAGGTCGAAAACCATACCTACCTTACCACTAAACCAGGGACCTTCACAAGATGGGGTTTTCTTCCTGTTTTATATGGGGCGGCTTTGAATGGCGTGTCTTTTCTCTTTGCCTTGAAACCTCAGAGATTCGGCTATGGCGCAATAGTAAAATATGGGTAAAGTTGCGGCCCATTTTTGAATGGGACCCTCAAGAAGGGTTTCGGTCCATGGGCGAGCGTGGACTGTGCTGTGTTTGGATTTTCAGTCGGTAGGGTTTTTGCATCATTCTGAAAAAATACAGTGTTAGTTTGGCGCTGTTCTGAGAATGGGAGATGTCTGGCCTCGGCATTTGCGAAGACGCCGGTAAGGTCGGGTGCGAGAATTGAATAAAATAACACGTGTAAGTGGGTGATTGGTGTTATTATGGGGCTTGAAAATTTGTGCTGCTTCGCGGATAATACTAACGCCCTAAAATTAGGAGGAAATCTGCCGAAATGACGTCATTCGAGGTAATTTCAAGTGCCGAATTCAAGGTGAGTGAGAAAATAAATGATTTTCAATCCTCCACGGGAAACGATTTTGGGAGTATAATGGTTTTCAGGAACTCTGGTAGAGGGAGCTCGGCCTTTAAAGTGAATACGGTTTTCAGTTGCCGGAACTCAAGGACGGGATCAATTCTGCCGATGGTCAAAGTCGGACACCTTTTCTCTAGCATCTGTTTTTCGGCTGAGAAGTTGCACGCGTTAAAATTCTCACCCGGGAAATGAAGGGGAGCTACATGGATCAAACGAAACTCGAAGAAGAAAAATCACCTCCAGCGGACTTGGAAGAAGAGGATAATCGCAGAATCCTCATTGTGGATGACAACGCGGCCATCCACGAGGATTTTACTAAAATTCTTCCCAGTCATCCCGAAGAGGTCGATTCGTTTGACGACCTTGAAAAGGGTCTGTTCGGAGATATGGTTGGGGCCGAGTATACGCCCTCCGGGCCGGATCCCGCTTATTACGAATTAACCCACGCCTACCAGGGTGAAGAAGCTTTTATGCTGGTTGAAAAGGCGGAGCAGGAGGGACGACCCTTCGCCCTTATTTTTATGGATGTTCGCATGCCTCCGGGTTGGGACGGCATCGAAACAATTAAACGTATCTGGGAAAAATGGGCGCATATTGAAATGGTGATCTGCACGGCCTATTCCGATTACTCCTGGGAAAAGATTCTTCAGAAGGTCGGCACAACCGATCAACTTATGTTCCTGAGAAAACCCTTTGACGTTATTTCCGTTAAGCAGATGGCTCTGGCTCTTGCCAAAAAATGGAATTTGGGTCGGAAGGCGCGCCAATATGTGAATGATTTGGAAGCAGCGGTCACCGATCGCACCCGTGAGTTGAAGCGCAAAGTAGAAGAGCTTGAGAAGGCCAACAGAGAGATTAAAGCGTTGCAGGGCATCATTCCCATGTGTATGTATTGCCATAAGATACGCGACGATGAGAACTTCTGGCAACGGGTGGATCACTACATCCAAGGTCACTCTATCGCCAACGTTTCCCACAGCGTTTGCCCTCAATGTTATGAGTCCGCCATGTCCTCTATGTTGAAGGAAATCAACGAGGAAGACGATTAATTCAGGACCCGTTCCTCATCAGTTTCGAAAGCCGCGCAACTCGCGGCTTTTTTATCTTTGAAACCTGGTTTTGGTGCGCCAGGTGGGTTTACAATTGACAAATGAGGAACAAGGCCCGCCTTAATGACGTAGAATAGAGAGACGTCCTATCTCTGGATCTGGATTTTGGCCGTCTTACGCCCTCCCCAGATCCCATAAACCCATTGGAGTTATCATGAAACGATCCCTTCTTTTTCTTATTCTGCCGTTTGTTTCGTTCTTTTCGCTCACCCTTGTTGGCGCTGAAGAGGACTTGAATGGCCCCATTCCCATAGATTCGGCGGTTATTATTAAAAAGCTGCCAAACGGCCTGACCTACTATATCCGGCAAAACGCGAAGCCTGAAAACAGGATTGAGTTGCGCCTGGCGGTGAATGCGGGTTCGGCTCTTGAGGATGAGGATCAGCGTGGCCTGGCTCACTTTATTGAGCACATGGCTTTTAACGGCACCAAGAATTTTGAAAAAGAAGAGTTGGTGGACTATCTTCAAACCATTGGCGTTCGGTTTGGCGCTGATCTGAACGCCCATACGGGTTTCGATGAGACGGTCTACAAGCTTCAGGTTCCGGTTGAAGATGAAGAGATTCTTGAAAAATCGTTTCTGATTATGAGCGATTGGGCTCATGGTGTGAGTTTTGACCCTGAGGAGATCGATAAGGAGCGGGGCGTTATTTTGGAAGAGTGGCGGTCTCGTCGCGGGGCGGGCTCCAGGCAGTCAGACGCTCAACTCCCGCTGTTGCTTCACGGCTCTCGCTACCCCGATCGTTTGCCTATCGGCCTGCCTGAGGTGATTGAGAATGCAAAGCCCGAAGCCCTTGTGCGCTATTATAAGGATTGGTATCGCACCGATCTTATGGCGTTGGTGGTTGTGGGAGATATCGATCCTAAAAAGGCTGAAGCGCTGATTATCAAGCATATGAGCGATATCCCGGCGCCCAAGGATCCCCGACCCAGGGAGACCTTTCCCACCCCCGATCACAAGGAAACCCTGTTTTCGTTGTTTTCAGATCCGGAACTGACCCGGTCTACGGTTCAAATCGCTTATAAACATGAACCCATCGAGAGTCATACTCTGGCTGATTTCCGCGCCGGCATTGTCAGGGGTCTGTATTCTGGGCTTTTAAATCAACGGCTATATGAGAAAACGAAGGAAGCAGATCCGCCTTTCATTTATGGGTATGCTTCCATGTCCAATTACGTTCGCAGCAAAAATCTGTACTTTCAATCCGCGATGGTTAAGGAAAACGGTTTCCAGGAAGGCCTGACGGCTCTGCTTAGCGAGGCGGTTCGCGTGAAGCGGGATGGGTTTGCCCAAAGTGAGCTGGAAAGAGAGAAAGTGAATATTCTGAGATCTTTGGAACGAGCTCTCGAGGAGAAGGACAAAAACGAATCGGTGGCTTATGTCGATAATTATGTCTACCACTTTTTGGAAGGCAGCCCCATTCCTGGCATAGAAAATATGGTGGCCTTCTACCGTAAATACCTGCCAGAGATCACGCTTGAGGAAGTCAATAAGGCGGCCGACAACTGGATTACCGAGGAGAATCGCGTGATCCTGGTGTCTTCTCCTGAAAAGGAAGGCGTGGAATTGCCCACCAAAGAGGCGTTGTTGGACATAATCGAGAAGGTCGAGAAGATGGATATCAAGGCCTATGAAGACTCCGTCTCCGACGCGCCTCTGGTGGCGAAGAAACCAGATCCAGGAAAGATTGTGGAAACAGAAACCATTGACGAAATAGGCGTTGAGTCCTGGACTCTTTCAAACGGGGTGAAGGTTGTTCTGAAAACCACCGACTTTAAAAACGATGAGATTCGTTTTACGTCCTTTTCCCCGGGCGGCACGTCCCTTGCCAGTGACGAGGACTATGTTGCGGCCTTTACCGCAACCAGTCTGATCGAGGAAAGCGGGCTTGGTTCCTTTGACGCCATCCAGCTTGAGAAGAAGCTGACCGGCAAGGTGGTGAGCGCATCTCCCTTTATCTTTATTAGAAACTGAACTATTGTCAGATTTAGTATATTGTCCATCAGAAATTGAACACATGACTTCAGAAACTGCACACACTTCAAAAACAGAATCAAGACATCAAATGGCCATATTTTCACACGTTCAACATATTTCACATAAAGATCCATTGAAAGTCAAATTTTCACACAAATGGTCATATTTTCACACATTGAGCATATTTTACATAATTATTTTGCTAGTTTCCATTGCGGTCTTGATTTTTTAAAATTCTTGACTTTTTCATGGTGGTCGTTGCACGAGTATGGAGCTTCGCTGGGTGACGAAAGGAGGAATCTCATCAAATTGATCAAACTCTTCCTCATCAACAATATTCTCAAATCCGACGATTCCTCATTTTCCATGTATAACC
>JBNKOV010000346.1:0-5940 GCA_050294955.1 Holophagae bacterium | reverse complement strand
CAGTTTCAATAGGATCACCAAGATTGGTCCCGGTGCCGTGGGCTTCCAGATAATCGAGTTCTCCGGGTTCACACCCAGCCCTTTTGAGAGCCTGGGTAAGGACCTTCTCCTGGGCGCCCTGATTGGGGGCGGTCAACCCATTGGAACGTCCATCCTGGTTGACTGCGGACCCATGAACCAGACCATATATACGGTGACCCTTTTCAATGGCGTCCGAGATCCGTTCAAGAACAACCAGACCGCAACCCTCGGCGCGCACATATCCATCGGCCTGTTCTGAAAATGTTTTACAGCGAGCATCTTCGGCCAACATGCCGCTAGCGCAAAAGGCTGCGGTAACGTCTGGAGAGAGCATTAGGGAAACGCCACCTGCCAGCGCCAGGTCGATTTCTCCATCTCGTAGGCCATTGCCTGCCAGATGGATGGCGGTAAGGGAGGAAGAACAGGCGGTGTCCAGCGCCATGCTGGGACCTTCTAAGCCCAAACAATAGGAGATCCGGTTGGCGGCGATGGAAACTGCGGTTCCAGCCACAGACGTAACATCCAGCTCGGGATCGGCTAGAGTGCCGCCGCCGAATTCGTCTCCGCAAATCCCCAGGTAAACTCCGGTTTCACTTCCAGCTAGCGCCTCGGGATCAATGCCAGCATCCTCCAGAGCATGCCAGGCTACCTCCAATACTTGCCTCTGGCGGGGATCCATTCGCTGGGCTTCTCGGGGCGAAATTGAGAAAAAATCCGCATCAAACCTTCCGGGCTCCTCAATGAACCCACCTTCTAGGGGTAAAGACCTCTGGCGACCATCCGGCGAAGGCGGCACGGGAATTTGAACGTTCCAGCGTTCCATGGGAACCTTGCCCAAACCCGATTTCTCCTGATGGAGCAGCTCCCAAAAGGCAGTTAGGTTTTGCGCGCCTGGAAAACGACAGGCCATGCCCACCACGGCCAGGGGCTCTCTATCCGTCTCAGGACCTTTAACTCTGTCCTTCACCTCGATTTGTTTGCTGAGATATCTCTCCAGAATATTAAGGGTGGGGTATTTCCAAAACAAGGTGGGTGCAAGACACAAACCGCTCCATTCTTCCAGTTCCGCAACCAGGGAGACGGCCTGCCTGGAGCCAAGCCCCATTTCTACAAAGGGTATGTCAGGGTTGATCCCGCTCCGGCCAGATCCGCAGAGTTCCATGAGGCGACGACTTAAAAAGGCAATGGGACTGGTGTCGGTTATCCCCTTTCCTTCCATAGCTTGGGAGGATGCCTGTTTTACCTCTGACTCTTCAGAAGAAAAGCTGACATGCCAGATCTCCATTTTTTCTTCCAGGAATAACTGTTTGCACGCCATGCGTTTGATTTTCCCCGAAGACGTCTTTAACAAACTTCCTGGCTTCACCAGGCCAACAACCGAAGGATTGATCCCGTGATATTGGGCGACCTGGTTTCGCACGGCGGTGGCCACAGCTTCGTTTGCCAGGTTGCGATCTCGAATCTCAGCAAGCACATATAATTTTTCTCCATGGTTTTCTTCTACGGAGAAGGCCACTGAAACAGGTCTCACAGCGGGATGGGCGTTGGTGATAGAGAACTCAATGTCTGCGGGGTAGTGATTGGCCCCGTCTATAATTACAAGATCCTTCAAACGCCCACAAATATAAATTTCATTGTCTAAAAGAAAGCCCAAATCACCCGTTCTAAAAAAGGGTCTGGTTTGGTCGCCTTCAGAGAGACGCGCATTAAAGGCTCTTTCGGTTTCTTCGGGTTTTTCCCAGTAACCAGATGCTAAAGAAGGACTGCTGATCCAGATTTCACCAACTCGATCCGGTTCACATTCACGATCGGTCTCCGGGTCCACTATTTTGAGATAAACATTCTCAGAAGGTTTGCCGCAGGCCACCACGTGTAATCCCGACCCTTTCGACAGAAGAACCCGGTTATTTTTAAGGGCGGCAGAGTCACATTCCGCCGATTTAAATGTCTCCTTCCTGGAAAAAATGGTAACTCCAAGGGTGCATTCTGCAAGACCATAAGCCGGGCAGATTGCTTCTTCTTGCAGACCAACCCCAGAAAATGCTTCTGTGAATTTTTCAAGTGTCTGTTTTCGGATGTTCTCAGCCCCGGAAGTCGCTGTCTTCCAGCAAGAAAGATCCAGTCCGGGACTTTTTTCCGGTTTGTAGTGAACTCGAACATAATCAAAGGCAAAGTTGGGGGCGCTGCTGGAGTGAATCCTATATTCCGAGATGGCTTCAAGCCACCGCATGGGCCGCTTTAGGAAGGTAAGGGGGGACATGATATATCCAGTCCCGCCAATGGCAAGGGGCATCATGATTCCAATAACTAGGGCGTAATCATGAAAGTGCGGCATCCAAGTTAGAGATGTGAGATTCTGATCATGACCCAAGTGGTTGTTAATAAAATCAACGTTGTCTGCGGCAGCGCGGTGGGAAATCATGGCGCCCTTGGGACTCCCTGTAGATCCGGAAGTATATTGAAGATAGGCGATGCTCTCGGTGGTAATTGTCAGAGAAGGCTTTTTTTCAGAGGACATGGACTTTAGCTCATCCCATTCAATGATTTGAATTGAATTCCCCACTTCCTTGAAAGACGATCTTCTCAGGTTATCCGTAAGAAGGAGTTCCGATCCGCAATCCTGGGAAATGCCCATAATGCGATCAACCATGCGCTTCCTTTTGGGCGCGTTGGGAATGGGAGCAGGCACCGCAATCATCCCAGCGAACAAACAACCATAAAACCCGACAACAAATTCAAGTCCTGGTTCAAATGCCAGGATGATCCTTGAACCAGGTTCAACAAGCCCCCTAAGGGTGTGAGAGAGACTTTCGACCTGATTGAAAAGTTCGCCATAGGTCAACTTTTCAACCCGGCTATCTTCATGCAGAAAGACCACTGCCACCTTGTCGTGATATTCAATTGAATGGCTCTTAAGAGCCTCGGTTATGGTTGTTGTCTTGCATCCGGTCATAATTCCCCCCCTAATTTGGACTTAGCAGAAAACTGCCGTTGAACCTAATTTACAATTGTTCGGGGTTTCGTCCCTGCCCCATTTATGTGAATCTCGATAAGTGGCCCGGGTCACCCATTCATGTGACTGCGCGCCAGGTCAGCTCAGAAATAGTGGTGGTTCCATCCAACAGAATTGGAGGAGTTCGGAGGATTAACAGGTCGTCCCGCCTCAGGAAGGTTCGCCGCTGCAAAACCCCAATCCAATTTGGAAAAGTGCATCCCATGACATGGTGGACGACTTGATCCCCTTGAACGTCGTAGGCGCCCCAATAGGCTAAGTACCCCTGAAAGGCCGCCCGAATTTCCTCGTTGACCCCTGCAAACATGTCTCCGGATTCAAAAGGCGCTCTGTCCGGCTTCATAATCTGAGCGGACATCATGCCATGGCCATAAGTTAGAAGCCCGGTGGCCAGACCCCAAGGCGCCCTGGCTGACGCCCCATTTTCGAAGAGGCTTTTAAAACTCTCAAGAGACCAGGTTCCCTCCAATAATGGATTCATGTCGACACCTCCTCTCTATATACTGAGCCCGCTTCAAGGCAAGCTTGAACAGGCTCTGAAATGACATTTGGGCTGCCATTCAATAGGGTGAAATGACTTCCCGGCGCATAGATAACCTCAAAATTTTCACAATATTGTGCAAGGTTTTGTAGAGCGCGATCCTCCTTCCCCAGAGCCACTGCAAAGTTTTCTCTTGCCCGGAAAAACAGGCTTTTGGCTTTGCAGTAACCCGGTTCGTGGGCTAGGACTGCACGAACAAATTCCGTAAAACGGCCAGGCTGGGCTTGGGTGGTTTGAACCAAACCGGGATTTTCCAAACAGAGCGCTGCAAAGAGCAGGGCGGAAACCTCCTGCTGGGATTGAGCTCCGAAAGGCGTATCCATCAAATAAAGGCCCTGAACTTGCTTGCCCATGGCCTCAAGTTTACAAGCCGTTTCATGAGCTAGAAGCCCCCCAAGAGACCAGCCGCCCAGATGGAATTCTCCATCCGGTTGCACAAGGAGCAATTGGACCAGGTACTTTTCGGCAAGCGCTTCAATGGAATCACAAGGTGTATCATCAGCTCGAAATCCGTAAACGGTCCTGTCCGGCAGCGCCGCCGCGAGAGATGCATAGCAGGTGGTTTCACCGGTAATGGGATGGAAGAGAAAGAGCGGCGCACCGCGACCCTGTTTCAAGCAGACCATGTTGTCTGGCAGGGCCGTAGGCTGTGTTATTTCTTTTATTGCCTTCTCAATAAGTGTAGAGAGTCCTGCAAGGGTGGGTCTGGTGATGAACTCGCCTAGGGTGAGTGTGACTTTGAATTCTTGTTTTACTCTTGTAGTTAAATGGGTTAGTAGGAGAGAGCTTCCCCCCAGTTCATAAAAATTATCCTCTGGATGGCAGGTCTCCAAGCCCAGAAGGTCGTACCACAATTGTGCGGCAATCCAGTCTGAATGGGGAGTTGGCGTCGTTTCAGCCTGGGTCCTTTTCACACTGTTCAAGGCAGGATTGGAGGAACTGGACTCTTCAGCCAACCAAAAGGATTTTCGCTGGAAGGGATAGGTGGGCAGGTCAATTTTTTGGCCTGAAACCAGACCTTCCATATGGAATTTCGCTCCGGCGATCCAAAGGCGGCCCATGGTGTTAAGGAGAAAAGCGTCGTCCCCAATTTGGGCTTTTGGATGCCGCATGCACGCGAAAGCGCGATGTCGGTCGGAAAAGGCATGATGTTTCATGGCCAGGGTGATCAAGGAGTTCCCCGGACCCACTTCTAACAGAACCATGGGCTTGTGGGCAAGGAGCGTGTCCAGCCCTTCTGCGAACCTCACGGTATTTCGAAGATGCCGCGCCCAATAGGAAGGGTCGGTTAATTCTCCGGGTTGCAGGTACCTTCCTGTGACATTGGAAAGTATGGGCAATTCGGGTTCCTTTAAAGTCATCCCTTTAACCAGGCTTGTCAGCGGCGCCATGGCGGGCTCCACCCGTCTTCCGTGAGGCGCGCCATCAAAATGGATACGACTCACATCCACCCCTATGGACTCCATTTTCTGAGCAAATGCCTCTACAGCGTCGGTGGGGCCTGAAATCAGACAATATTCATGGGTATTAACGGCGGCAATATCGAGCTCGGAATGCAAATGACGTTTCAATTCGGCTTCGCCAAGATTCACACCCAACATGCGCCCCCTGGCATGGGCTTCAAACAGTTCACCTCGAAGTTTGGCAAGTCGGAGCATGTCTTCTAAGGAAAATGCGCCGGCTACACAGGCGGCCGTCAGCTCTCCAAGGGAATGACCCATAAGTGCTCGGGGTTTTAAACCCCAGGCCATCAACTGACGCGCCAGACAATATTCCACCGCAACGATAAAGGGCATATTCACCGAAGGTTTTCGCAAGATGTCTCGGGAGGATTGCCCCCCCTGATCCCACAAAAGATGGGGTTCTATATCGGTGTTCAGATGGTTTTTGATAAAGCTGATGCATTGCTGCATGTGTTGACGGAAAACAGGTTCGGTCTCATAGAGCAGGCGTCCCATGCCCGGATATTGGGCGCCTCCGCCGGGGAAGAGGAACGCAACCGGAGTATTTTGGGACAAGATCTGACCTTTCACACATCTTCCCGTGTCCGGGTCCAAGGCTTTGATGGCGTCTTCCCGATTGGTGCAAACGGTTGCCATTCGATACTCCATGGACTCGCGACCTGTCATTAGGGTGTGAGAAACATCCTCCAGGGAAATAGGCGGGTTTTCGACGATTTCGGCCCTTAAGCGGTGTCTCATAGTTTGGAGCGCTGCGGGACTCTTTGCAGAAAAAACAAGGAACTTGTTTCTGTCCACGCCAGATTCTGGGATGTTCCCGCTACCTTCGTCACCCTTTACTTCACTAGGAGCAGACTCCAGGATAATATGTGCGTTGGCCCCGCTGAACCCGAACGAACTCACCC
>JBNKOV010000345.1:0-5942 GCA_050294955.1 Holophagae bacterium | reverse complement strand
ATTCGTTTTTGAGAATAGAGGCTGAAGGCAATGGGCTTGTGATTCGTCTCGATCCAGAATCTTCTGAGAGGTCCCCGGGTTTTGGCGCGGTTCGATTCCGGGGAAAGGGACAATCGGGCGGCCCCTTTCACAATGCGTGGCCCCTAAAGGCTGGCGACAGTCTCCTCATTGGTGAAACGGCCGAGAAGCTTACGTATCGAGAAAATCCAACTGGCTTTTATATGGAGGGAGAAGGCGGCCAACAACAGGAAGCCCAGCCTATCCCTGCAAGGACCAGTAATTTTTTGGGCCTTTCGGTTCCAGTATTTAAAAATCTTCCCCCACAAATTCGGATGTTCCCCTTAAAGTACTACGGCCATGGTCAATCGGACGAATCCAACGACACGGCCTTTGCCCATCTGGGCAGTTTTTTTTGCTGGTCGGGCAATCTGAACAGAAACCCCTATATTGTGATCACCGATCCGGAAATCTCATTACAGCGTCAGTCTCAAGAGCCGGTAGTCTACAATCCCATTGTGGGTCGGCTTTCGGAAGGGGAGTCCGCTCATATCGATCTGTTTCGGCTGGATTATTTCGACCCTAATATTGGGGAACGACCCAGGTCCAGCAGGGCGCAGGAGCGACGCAGTTTCACGGTGTCCTTCCAAAACGGCAGGGTTTCACTCATATTGGATACGCCCGGTTTTATAAATGTGGGCCATGAGGATTGGGAACGGGTTAAAAATAGGAATTTTACCAACGGCAATGCTCAGGAGCCGCTCACGCTCACCCTTGCGGAAGAGAGCTTTTCCCGCTCCCCATCAGAAAACCGGATGTTTCTCAACTTCAGAATGGTTGGCGCGCCTCTCAGCCACGAGCTCTTCAGCGCCATTCAATTTCCCGAAGAAGGATCTGAAATTCGGGTTACAACGCACCAGGGCAGGAGGGGCTTCTCTTTTGGAGATGGGATTTACGTGGGCGGCAAGGGCGGGTTATTCATCCGCATATTTCGCTACGATCTGCCCCTGGGCATGATTGGGGCTATTTGGGCGATCAGCCTGATCGCAGTTACTGGCGGGTTGGATATCCGCAGAAAGCCCATCTATTTCCTTCTATTATCAGGTCTCGACTTTTTCCTGGCCATGCGGATTCTGGTGGCCTTTGAAGCCGCGGCCTTGGATACCGGCGTGATGGACGGGGTCTGGACTTCGCTTCTTGCTTTTGCTGCGCTTCCAGCCATTCTGCAGGTAGGTCTTTCGGTATACGAAGACGGCAAACCCGACCGTCTCGCTCTGATCCACCTGGTGGGAGCCTTCATTGCTCAGGCCCTCATTTTTACAGCATTGCCCATCTCGTTGAGCAGAGCTGTTTTGGCTCTTGTTCTTACAAGCGCCGCTCCATTTGCTCTGTTCTATTTGTTCAAAGGTCTGGATTTATTGCCGCTTCATAAAGAAGCCTTCGAGAAACTTGAGCGGAAGCGTTTGCTCCAAATCCTACTGTATGGAGCTGGCGGGCTGGCGGTCTTTCGCGTGGCCACCATGTTGTTTCTGGGCTGGAAGGAACGGATGATGCTGCCGGTAGGGGCCATGGCGATCAGCATCTACTATACGCCCGCTGCGCTTCTACTATTTGCCGTTTTATGGGGCGCACGTGAAAAATTGGGCCGCGTGCTGGCGCCTGTTTTATACGGCGGTCTGCTCGTGGTTTTATTTGGCGCGTTGCCCCTGCTTGCCCGGGATATTGGGACCGGGCTCATTTTTTCTGTGCCGGTTCTTATGTTGTTCGCGCTTCCATGGTTTGCGAAATGGCGAGATTTAAAGGCTCTGATATTTGCTGCGCCACTTTTGTTTTATGCCTTGTTCCACTTCACCTTGCCTGGGATTTCCCTCACGGGACTCTCTAACAAATTGTCGGGATGGCAGTCGGGCGATGAGCCTTATTTGGATGCTTTGGCAAATAAAACCCTGGCGGTGGACCTCTTAACCCGGCGATTGGATGAATCTCATAATGATCTTCGTTTCTGGAGCCAGGCGGCCCCGCTAAAACTTCAAGAAGTGGGCACGACTCAAGCGGAAAGTCTCTCTGTGGTCATGGCTAATTTGCGAGCCTATGGTTCGCGGGGCGCTCTTGGTGAAGGTTATATGGAACCGCCCCTTTCCCATACCTTGAGGGCGACTCATGTCAACGACAATGTGAGTTCTATTCATGTCCTAGCGGTTTATGGGTGGCTGGGCAGCGCCTTTTTCCTTGTCATGATCGGCGCCTGGGCGCTCTGGCCCGTTTTTCTGACGGGCAGCAAGTCGCCAGACGCTGCGATTTCTCCTAAAAACGCCTTTGGCTTTCTAATTCTATGGACCTTCTTCGCCGCAGCGATTTATATGTTCTCAGCTAATGTGGCCCTGGTTCTATTCACCGGGAAAAATGTTTATTTTCTGGCCGCTACCTCACTGAGTGATCTGGTGGAAGGCGGTCTGCTTACAGCCCTTGCCCTTTGGGCGCTTTCTGGGGTAGGCGTAAGGCGGTTGTCATGAAAAAAGCCAGGTGGGGATTAGTCATATTTGCAGCGGGTTGGCTGCTGGTCTGGTTGGTGAAGGTGGTGGAGCTGAATCTGGACAAGGATCGGTCCGACATCCACGTCTCCGTGGGTTACCTGAAGACCGTGGATTTGTTCATTCGCCATAACTGGATTCGCTACAACGAAAGAAATGCGGCCATAAGTCCCAATTTCGATCCAGGTTCTCCCATGGAGCGATTCTATAACGACTCATTTTTAAAACGGGATGTGGAAGCCTTCAACGGTGGTGATCACACCCGGTTTCGCGTTGAAAACGGCCAAATTGTGAACATCAACCCCTATACGCACAATATTGCGTTGCCCTTTAGAGATGTAGAGGGATGGCGGGGCAGTCTCACCTACAGACCTTTGCTGTCTACCCGCGCCATGCTACGGGGAAAAAATGAAGTGATCTCTCTTACCCAACCCAAACGAGATCTCAGCGAAGCGGTCAATCTGCCCATGATCACCTTGTACGATTACGGCAAAACCAAACCGCTGCAGCGCCAGACTGGCGACGCCGTTGAGATTTTCGGCGAGGGAAACCTGTATTTTGGAAAAACCCATCTGGTGGGCGACTCTATTGTCTTCAACAACAGAGACGCGGAAAACAGGGTGGATGTTTCCATTAGCGGCGAGCCTGTTTTGCAGGGCCACAAGGCAAGGCTGGATACGGGCGATCTCATTAAATTTGACTGGAAAAGCGGGAATCGCAGTTATTATTCTCTCCTCTGGAGCACTGTGACCGAAGACGCCCCGGCGATCTCCCATTATCGCTTTGTAAATGGCAAGTGGCAGCATTCGCCGGAACATCCCAAACCCCTTTTTATGGATCATGTGGTGCGTTCCCTCAATAATACCTTTTGGTCTGAAAACAAGGCGGTCAACCGAAACGCAAACGATTTTGATCTGGCGCTCACCCTGGACGCCCATATGCAAGAAGAGATTCAGACCCGGTTGGCAGAATACTGCAGATCCTTGCGCGGCAATCAGAAAAAGGCGCCCCTATTTCGCGGCGCTGTTACGGTGATGGACGCCAATACAGGGGAGCTATTAAGTCTTGCCAGTTTCCCCGAGGAACGGGATCTGGAAAATTTTGACGCTATCGACGCCCGCAGGAATCGCCTGCTGCGCAATCATAACCTGTCTCGTTTGCCCATAGGTTCCGTGGCGAAGGTGATTCTTGCCGCCGGTATTCTCGACGCAGAACCGGGGCTTGCAGATCTCAAGATTCCTGAGCACGGTGAAGGAAAGGCCGACAATATTCTGGGCATTAAAATCAACCCAGAGCTTTCGGACCATGCGGTTTACGGTTACAAGGGCTGGATTGATTTTGAACGATTCCTGGAACAGTCTTCCAATCGCTACGCCGCGGTATTTCTAACCCTGGCCACCGGCTTCGAAAACAACCAGTTCACCTTTTCGGATACGGAAGGAGAGGTGGACAATCTTTTGGGCGAGGATAATCGCTTTATGTTGGGCGGCAAGGTGTTCGACAGGCGGCCCAATCTAAAATTGGACTTGCGTCCAGGTGCGGACGGCGAGGCGGTGTCGGTCATCAACTCGCGCCTGGAACACGAACCCCATGCTCAATCTCTCTATAAGTTGTTTGAGGTGGCTACCACCAGAAAACAAACCTCCGGCGGCGAGGGCAGGGGAGATGATCTCCTCGACACCACTATCTGGCTGCCCCTTTTGAAACATCTCTATGCGGACAATGAAATTCCACTCGCCCACGCCTTCTACGGCATTTCTCCTGAGAGGGAAAACCTGGGATACAATCTCATTGACAACTATCGAACCCGGTTTATCAGCATGATTCTCGGAGGCGCCAGCTCTTCCTGGACCAATGTGAAGTTGACTGAGATTTTCTCCAGAATGGTGACCGGCGAAAAGGTGGAAGCCTCAATCGTGAGGCGTCTCCAATCCCCATCCATGGAGATCACGCCCTGGGAGGAAAGAGAGAAGGGTTTCGAGCCTTTGGGCATGAACGAACAGGCCCGTGATCGTCTACTCAACGCCATGACGCGGGTAGCAGGCCCCAATGGAACGGCCCGCCAATTGAATGCGCAATTGAATAAGTACGCGAAACAGTTGGAAGCAGAGGGTAAGGTTCTGGGTTTCTTTTCAAAGACCGGCTCCCCAGACAATGTGAGCTTTGTTCCAACTCAAGCCGCCAATGCGGTGAATAAGCTGATCCGGGCTGGAGCGCTCTATCTCGGCGCCGACCAGTTGATTCACTACCGCAATCACGGTGCGGTGACCCGAGTTCACGACAAGAAAAGCCGGGAATTGGTATTCAGCAAATACCTGAAGAGTCACCGGGATGATCGCAACACCTTAAACGCCTACGGGGTGAGCCCAAGGATGGTCATCAATCTTTGCGAAGCTCATAACAACCCAGCAAAAGACAGTCCTTTCCGGCTTTCCGCCGGCAAACTTTCTCAATTGAAAAACGTTCGCCAGGTGGAGAGCATTGGCGGCGTGTATACCTTTACCATGGGCATTTACGACAAAAAGGCGTTGAAGTCCAAATCCAAGGGCGCCTGGCTGCCTACCATTGATGTGAACGAGCATAAGCCTGAACGGGCTTTAACCGTGTCTGTAATCATTGAAACCAAAGGCGATGGCCCCACCGTGGCCGTTCCCTTTGCTGGGAAATTAATTGACGAGGTGTTATGGGATGCCCTTAACAAAGGTTGGTAGACAGGTGATGGTCTGGGCCATGCCCGGGCTGGCGATTCTCCTTCTGTCGTTGGTTGCAGCATCGGGGGATTTGGGAATTTATGCGCCTAAAAAGGGCGATTCTGCCCGGGGTCTTAACTTGGACTCCAGTTCTGGGTTGAACAGGGGCGCGGCTGAGGTAACCATTACCGAGGATATGACCGACGGAAAGCCATTCACAACCCTGAGAGAGCTGACCGCCCGGTTCGCGCTGGACCCAGGCTCCCTGAGCTGCTCTGTGCGAGAAACCGAACAATTTTTTGATACCGACATCAGGCCCGAGGTCGTAAACCTACACGCAGATAAGAATCGGAAAATCGGGGACGTGGTTACCCTGTGTTTAGACTAGATTTCTCTGTAAAAAGCCCAAAACCCTTTGGAAAGCTGTTGTCTTCCCATGAGACCAGGGATTTCTAAAAACGGACCTTTGGTGATCCATGTCACATTGAATCGTTTTCGTGGGATCTGTCTGCTTTTTCGTCGTTTGGTGTATTGACAGGTGGCGTGGCATTCACTAAAATTCAAGACTCCTCAAGTCCATATTTGGAGGAATCATTCTGTCCTGCAGGTTGCCAAGATACGGCAGCTCATGGGGTTGCAGATTGATTTGATAAATGTCATCTATTATCCCTGCCGCGTTCAACGACTGGGATGCTTTAATTTAGGAGAAATGTCATGTTCAATT
>JBNKOV010000344.1:0-5944 GCA_050294955.1 Holophagae bacterium | reverse complement strand
GTTTCCGGCGAACAGCCCGATCTTGTCGCCAGCCTGGTTGGCGCGTCCCTATTCTTCGTCCTTGGCCAGATTAGCTTCATTATTTTTGGTTATGTGTATGAAAAGGTAACCCGCTACAACCTACATGATGAATTGGAGCGAGACAATATAGCCGCAGGAGTGAGCTTTGGCATGACCCTGGTGGCCGTGGGAATTATTCTGTCGAAAACTATCAGCTATACCGTATCTTTGCCTGCATTCGGCGTCTGGTTCCTGAATGGGGTCACTCTGATTCTCATTACCCGCGTTCTGGTAGACCGCCTTCTGCTGCCCGGTCACAAACTGGACGACGAAATTTCCAAAGATCAAAACTGGGGCGTGGCGCTGGTAGAAGGTGGAAGCGCCGTCATGGTAGCCTATTTGTTGAACGCATCATTCGCCTGATCCGTATAAGCATATAACGCCTTTTAAGGGCGGAGCAAAAAGCAAAGGAGATCTGTGTTGACTCAGACTTATGCCGTTTCCGAAGACGATAAGAAGTCGTTTGCATCTATCTACATGCTGGATCTAATCATCAATCAGCGAAAGAAGATACCCGTGCTTCTGGAAGGCCAGGATCGCGATCTCGAACCCGTTCTGGAAGCCATGCTGACCAAAGATCTGGTTGATATTCAAAACAATGTTTACATTGCAACTCAAAAAGGCCGTAAGGCTCTTTCCGACTTTACCGCGCGATACATAGACTTCCTCAAAAACTTCGACGTCTTTTCCGCCGTTGACCTGGAAGAAGGCTCCTTTGCCTTCGAAAAGTGGCTTGAAATTGAAGACGATGACGTTTGGGACGAATGGCTGGAAGAAGAACGCTGGGAAGATCTGAGGGTAGCCGTGGCCGACTATAAGGGCATTAACCCCGTAGAAATTGTGTTTATGAGCTTCTTGAACGAAAAGCGCTTTGGCAATCAGGGCGAAGGTTGGCAGTTCGATCTGCTTTTGGGAAGCATCTGGGACGATATACTGGTCATCTGCAACAGCGCCCTTTCCATGGATGACCTGGGTTATGAAGATGAGGACGGAAACCTGGTTTCAGGGGAAGAGGTGCTGCGAGACGTCATTAGCCAGGGAGCGGAACTGAATGTTGAACTCCATGAGGAGGAAGCGAAAGACACCAGCGGTTCCTGGAAACCCGACGGTTTTGGCTCTGGCAGCTTTGCGGACAGGGTGCGCCCAGAACCCAATGCCTGGCATAGCCGTGAATATCGAGATCCCAAATACGTCAATCCAGTTTGGAAAAAGCGCTGGCACTAAGTTTCATCAACTAAAGTTGGCAACATGTTCATCATTGCAATCATTGGAAAAATCTGGAAGGCTCTTTCGGGCGCATTTTGGACCGTCATCGGTTTCGCTATCGCGCTCAACATACTGTTCGGCACGGCGTTTTACTACGCCGAGAGGTCAGTGCAAGAGGGCCTGACATGGGTAGACGCCATTTGGTGGTCGATGGTCACCATGACTACAGTGGGCTATGGCGACTACTACGCTCAAACGTTTGTGGGCCGCTTTCTGATCTCCTATCCATGCATGATCATTGGCATTGGAATCATCGGCTACCTGGTTGGCCTTGTGGCCAATATCATGATTGAATGGGCCTCAAAGAAAAGGAAGGGTGAAATGGACATCTCTTATGAGAACCACATCATAATCTGCAATAATCCCTGCTCGGAAAAGATCAAAACCATTGTCAAGGAGCTCCGGGAAGCGCCAGAGTACTCTAAGGCAAAAGTTGTCCTGGTTACCGACATGCTGGAAGAACTGCCCGAAGTCCTCAGAAAGGAGAAGATCGACTTTGTGAAGGGATGCCCAACAGATGAAGACGTCCTCTTCCGCGCAGGCGTACTGAAATGCGCAGGGGTCATTATCCTTGCAGAGGATCCCAGCAACATCCGCTCCGATGATCGAACATTCGCCATAGGAACCATTATTGAATCTATAGAAGAAGAAAAGCAGGTGGCCATAAAAACCATAACCGAGCTCATCGGTCGTCGCAACATGCGCAATGCGAGACGAATGACCGTAGACGGCATGGTGGCTTCCGAAGGCATAACGGGATGCCTGCTTGTTCAGGAATTCATGAATCCCGGACTTCACGACGTCTTCAGCCAGATCATCAGCAACACGGTGGGAAGCCAGCTCTATATTCACGAGACCAAGCTCATCGGTCATCCTATTGTGGATTTACAAAGAGAGGTGCTTACTCACGAGGCGAATATTCAGGTTATCGGCCTTATTCGAGGCAGCCAACAAATCCTCAATCCCGATAAACAAATGAAGATCGAAACAGGGGACAAGCTCATTGTTCTGGCAGAGAACCTGCAAGACTTGAACAAAATCGAAAAAGATATCATGAATTAGGAAATCCTGGGGAGCCCATGGCTGCCCGGACAGGTAAGAAAGGAGTACACATGTTAGATTCAATCGACGTGAAAACCGATCGCGCTATAAAGTTAAGCGAGTTTCTAGGCAGTATGGATTTCACGGTAGAGGAGCTGGAGAACGGCGTATCTCAAGTCACCCGAGAGGGAGAACTGCCGGTTTTTCTGAAAGTGGAAGGCCCAACCCTTTATTTTGAAGTGGATTTGGGAAATATTTCGGAATGGGGCTCAGAAGAACTCTATTTCCAGCTTCTTGATCTGAACACCGAAATTCTACCAGTTAGCATCGGCGTAGACCGCACCAACCCAGAAGATCCCAGACTGGTTCTGGTTGAGAGTCGTGAATCCAGAAATTTGGACGACAACGAACTGTTGTCTGTATTCAATGCAATGGAGCTAGCTACAGATAAAGTCGAATCGCTGCTGTCCAAACACATCAGCTGAGCCTGTTTCAGAAGGAGTCTAATATGAGTATTTTCAGCAGAATTTTTAAAATTGGCCAGGCCCATGCCAACAAAGTAGTAGACGGCATGGAAAAACCCGAAGTGATGTTGGAGCAAGCCATTCGCGATCAAGAGAAAGGCATACGAGAGGCAAAACAAAAGGTTCAGCAGGTTATCGCAACCGAACGCCAGACCAAAGCCCTCCTCAACCGGGAAGAAGAAGGTAAATCCCAATGGGAAAGCAGGGCCGAGAAGGCTCTCATGTCGGGCAACGAAGAGCTGGCGACCAAGGCATTGGTTCGCAGTGAGGAATTCGAACAGAAGGCCAGCTCTCTTCGTCCCCAATGGGAATCTCAACGCAAATCTGTTGAAGGCCTGAAGGTGGCCATTCAAAAAATGGAAGACGAACTGGCGGAACTGCGCAGGAACAAAGACATCATCATTGCTCAGTCCAAAGCGTCGGAAGTTAAGAAACAGATTTACGAAGCCAAGGCAAAAATTGGCAAGAACAACACCTCAGATCTGATAGCCAGAATGAAGGCAAAAGCTGAGCGCAACACGTATGAAGCTGATGCGGCTGAAGAAATGGCTGGCGTTGGCGGCGACACGTTGGAAAATGAATTCGCAGCTCTTGAATCCGGCCCAGCGGCCAGCGGCGCGGTTCAGGATAAATTGGCTGCCCTGAAAGCAAAAATGGGTAAATAATTTTTTGAATATGGTTGAGGCGGAGCACTTCCGCCTCACCGCCTCAAATGGTCACCCTTCCAACATATCAACGCCAAACGAAGATGCTACAATAGCTTAGTGAACGCCTGTGCAAAAGCGTGCGAATCGCCGGGCCAGCGAGCGGATACGTAGTTTTTATCAACCACCACGTGAGAGCTTTGGGTCTTTTCTGGCGTATCTCTAAACATGCCGCTTGTTTTCTTCCAATAATGAGGGTCGTCATCGGGGACCTGAATGAAGTGGTCGGGGCTTTCCAAAGCGCGTGTTACTTCTTGTTCAACGCCCATATGCCCGTATTCCTGCCCATGCTCTTCGAGATAGGTTCGGTAATAATGAGGGTCCCAAAACCGGGCGAAGAAACGAGTTATTCGCCATGCCTTTTCCTCGAAGGCCCAAGTAAGCGCAGTGGTTTTCTTCCCATAAAGAACTGATCGGCCCGTATCCCTCGACACAGATCGAGCAGCCAGCACCACGCCATGACAAATCGCGCCCACGGGCCTGCCCTCTCCCTTTTCATTTCTAAGCTCAAAAAAACGGGCGACAAACTCCTGCAACACCGTGCTTTCTAAAAATGTCTTCACGCCTTCAGCATGTCCCCCAGGAAGAATGAGCCCATCGTAATCTTCGGCATTCAGTTGATCATAGGACAAGGGATGTTGAAAGTTTTCATCTCTCAACATAGCCTGGTAAGCGCGACGCCCATTTCGGTCGGCTCGTAGAAAGAACCCTACTATCTTGAGATGCTTGAGAAGCGGAATCCAGCCCCAGGGGTCCCGACCCACGCCAGACAGCATCATAGGATCAGCTTGCCCAACCCGACCATCGGGCGTTGCAAAAACAACCTCATGACCAGCCTGAGTCACCACCTGCCAGGGAATAGCGGTTTCTGTAGGATCAAAATCCTGGTGGGGAATGGGAATGAGAATGCGCTTGGGGTTCATTTAAGGCGTCCAATTGCAAAATATCGCTTGGAGAAGTCAATTTACCGGGAATTAATGGAAAAGCGGCGCCCCAAAAAATGTGGCGCTCCTGAAATCAGGATTAGACTGAAAAAACAGTGACTGCCTGACGCCCCGCATGGCGGTTTTCGGCTCGGGGTCGCCGCTCAATTTCAATATTGCTCAATGCCCGCCGTTTGTCAAACATTATCTGGGACTGGGCAGTGAATACCTGGATTTTGAAAATTGAAGAAGGTGCTATAGATATTTTCAACTCGTTTTGTGCTATGATTTCTGGTTCGGCCATGTAGGGAGGGCTGTCTTTGAAACGAGATTCGAAATTTATCCGAAATTTTTCCATAATTGCTCATATCGACCACGGTAAGAGCACGCTTGCAGATAGATTCCTTGAAAAAACGGGACGTCTAACTCAGAGAGAATTAAAAGAACAAATGCTGGACGACATGGAGCTGGAACGGGAACGGGGCATCACCATCAAAGCCAGAGCGGTCACCATGGACTATCAGGCCAAAGATGGAAACCTGTATCAGTTTAACCTGATCGACACGCCAGGGCACGTAGATTTTGCCTATGAAGTGTCTCGGTCGCTTGCATCCTGTGATGGGGCAATCCTGGTTGTGGACGCAGCCCAGGGTGTTGAAGCTCAAACCCTTGCCAACGTATACCTTGCATTGGAAAACGACCTGCATCTGTTCCCTGTCCTAAACAAGATAGACCTGCCTTCCGCCAGACCCGAAGCCATCCTGGAGCAAATCGAAAATGTCATCGGACTGGACACCGAAAACGCGGCGCTTATCTCAGCCAAAACAGGCGAAGGCATCGACGATGTTTTGGAAAAGGTTATCACAGAATTCCCACCGCCGGCAGGAGATGAAGACGCTCCGCTGCGGGCTCTAATCTTCGATGCATGGTTCGACACCTATCGGGGCTTGATTATTCTGGTCCGTATCGTAGACGGCGTTTTGAAGCCTAAGAACAAAATCAAATTCATGGCTACCGGCTCCATTCATGAGGTTGATGAAGTTGGCATTTTCCTTCCAAAAATGACCAAAACCGAAAGCCTGGAAATGGGGCAGGTGGGGTATGTCATCGCTACCATCAAAACCCTTGGCGAAGCCAGAGTTGGGGACACCATTACTCTTGCTCACGGTGGTTCAGATAAAGCCCTGGCCGGTTTTCAAGAAACCAAGCCCATGGTATTTTCCGGGCTCTACCCTTCTGACTCCGCCGATTACGCCGCGCTTCGCGACGCTTTGGACAGACTGAGAATTAACGACAGCTCCTTTGACTTTGCGCCAGAAACCTCATTAGCCCTGGGTTTTGGCTTCCGTTGCGGGTTCCTGGGTCTCCTCCATATGGAAATCATCCAGGAACGGCTTGAGCGAGAATTCAACCTGGACCTGGTGAC
>JBNKOV010000343.1:0-5963 GCA_050294955.1 Holophagae bacterium | reverse complement strand
TCTCCGCAAGAGGCGGACCAAACGGCAACCAAGCAGATTACAGCCAATAACACTAGAAATGCCGAAAACAAACCCGATCCATCACCCGAAGTCAAGGCGACTGCAAAGTCAGAGAATAACGTTTCCAGTGATTTGGTCGGCCTGATGGCCTCCGGCAACTACCAGGAAGCAGCCCGAGGATGGGCGGAAAAGCAAAAGGCCGTTGGGGATCAATACACCATCGCCCTGTTTATGGTTTGCGAGCCTTCGAGCGTGAGGAAGGCAGTGGCGGATTCGAGCGGCGACGCCAAGCTGTTCATTCTTCCGCACACCTACCAGGGCGATCCCTGTTTCTGGGTATGTTGGGGCGTCTTTCCAACCAGACTTGAGACCTTGAAAGCCATAGAAAACCTGCCCGAGGCATTCTCCGAAGAGACGCCGGAAGCTACTCGCATCAATAAGATTCTGCCCAAATAACCGCAGCGGATTTTGGCCCTTGCCATCAGCTATAGCGACTGGCCTCCAGGAACGCCCTCAACTTTCGGCTCCTTGAGGGATGACGCAACTTGCGCAACGCCTTGGATTCAATCTGCCGGATGCGTTCTCGGGTAACGGCGAACTTCTGGCCAACCTCCTCCAGGGTATGCTCGCTCTCTTCGCCAACGCCAAAGCGCAAACGAAGCACCTTTTCTTCCCTTGGCGTGAGCGAGGCGAGAACGCCGGTAGTTTGGTCCTTGAGGTTGTTTGAGACCACGGAGTCAACCGGCGAAGCGATACGACCGTCTTCTATAAAGTCTCCCAAATGAGAGTCTTCCTCTTCGCCAATGGGGGTTTCCAGGGAGATGGGCTCTTGAGCGATTTTCATGATTTTGCGAACCTTGGCGACGCTCATCTCCATCTTCTCGGCAATCTCTTCCGGGGTGGGCTCATGACCAATTTCCTGGACCAGCGCCCGGGATGTGCGGATGAGCTTGTTAATGGTCTCGATCATATGAACCGGAATACGAATGGTCCTGGCCTGATCGGCGATGGCCCTCGTAATGGCCTGGCGAATCCACCAGGTCGCGTAGGTGGAAAATTTGTAGCCTCGGCGATACTCAAACTTATCCACTGCCTTCATTAGACCTATGTTGCCTTCCTGGATGAGGTCCAGGAACTGCAATCCCCGGTTTGTATATTTTTTGGCGATGGAAACCACCAGCCGAAGGTTGGCTTCAATCAACCGTCGTTTGGCTTCCTCAGTCTCGAACTCGCCTTTACGCAACTTATTGAAAATAAGCTTGAAGCGTCCAATGGGCTCGCCAATTTCACCTTCAAGCAGACTGAGCGCCATCTCCGCGTCGTGGATTTTCTTTTCCATATCCAGACGGCTGTCTTCAAATGCGGGTTTCTCCGCTTTCATCTTCAGACGTTTGAGCTTGTGCTCATAAGTCATGATTGAATTGGAGTACTGGGCGGCGATGTTGATGAAATGCCCTATCTCCTTGCTGCTAAAGGGGATTTGGTTAATCAGCCAGGACGTTTTCAAGCGCTCGCGGATGAGGGCGGTGAGACAGTGCTTGTAGTGCGGGTCGTCTTCGTGAAGCTGGCTGAGAATCGATTCCTGCTTTGAAACCCGCTTCTCAGAATCTTCCAGAGAATCGAAAAGCGCTATAACCGCCTTATGGCTTTGACCTTGCGCCTCGTCGCTGTCTTCTTGAAATGTCACCTCACCATGGATCTCATCGGGAGTGTTGTGGAGCTTGTGGCTCAGTTCCAGTAATTTGGGAACCAGGAAACGGAATCGGGAAAGCGCCTTGAGCGTCACCTTCTTGCCCTTTTCAATTTGCTTGGATAATACCACTTCTTTTTGACGGGTAAGCAGCGGCACATTGCCCATTTCTTTCAAATACATTCGCACAGGATCGTTGGAGCGCTCCGCGCCGTTGGACCCTGCATCCAGATCGAAGTTGGCGTCTTCTTTCTTGCCGCCAGCGCCAATATTGAACATGGCCTGTTCGCCGGATCCCAGACTGGGCGAGGCTTTGGCTCGTTCACTGACATCTTCGGTCAGGTTCAACTTCCCGGCGTCGTCGATCAGCTCAATGCCCTGGTTGGCCATAGCCACAAACAGGTCGTCCAACTCTTCCGGCGTAGCCAGATCATCGGGAAGGGACTGGTTGATCTCGTCGTAGGTCAGATAACCTTTTTCTTTACCAACTTCGAGAATGTCATGAAATTCTTTGGGCAGATCATCTTTCAAGCAATCACCTCGTCTCGCCCCCTCCCTTGGAAGCGGGGCATGATGTTCTTATTACAATATAGTGTTTGTATGATAACAAACGCCACATTTGCATAAGGAATTCTCAGATTTTTACTTCAAAAACCGACCTCTCACTTAACCACCTGCTTGTATTTGGTCGTTAGATTAGTTGGGCGACAACGTATAATCATAGACATCCACTTTCCTCACCTTAACATAACGGTAAAGTGCCGCGATTGGTTGATGCGAAAATTGATGAAATGTGCATTTTTTTTATAAACGCCAGAGCTAAAGGAAAAACACACAGGCACAAACGTGTTTTGCCCTTATCCCATTTTTGATCGGATTCATGCAATAAAATCGTTGATCGCTTTCTGATCATGGCGTCAATTCCTGCTTATGATCGCGCTCGCGCCGGGGTCTCCAGGTTAAACCGGACATTTTAAACGAGAAGTATTCCGGTGGCAAGATAGAATATTTTTTTAAAACAGAATAAAGGCTTCCGATACTGTCCGTTTGTTGAAATTATTGGAGCCGACTTCAGTTTAGCCGAGCCCTATATTCTTGTTTTTACGTATAATGTCATGATAGGGTTTCCCTACTGTGGCATTGGGACCGCCATATCCATGCGCTGATTGGCTTTTGTTTGAAAATGAAGAATGAGGATGTTGTCTATGATTTGGTTATTGTTATTATTTGGGTGGTCCGATCCCGATACAGTCTGGGCGGAGCAGCAATATCAATCTCATATCCGGTTCCTGGCCAGCGACGCCCTGGCGGGTCGCGACACTACCTTTCTCGGCCAGAAAACGGCGGCCCAGTACATTGCAGCCCATTTTCGGCGTCATGATATTCCACCCGCCTTTCCCCAGGAAGCGGAGGGCTATTTTCAAACCTATCAATTAAGTGTGACCGAAACGGTTCTTAGCTCACTTTCGTTGAATTTAAAGGGTAGAGGCCCCGCCGCTTCTCTGGTGCATGGCAGAGATTACGCTTTCTTAACGCCGCGATTGGGGGATTTTTCCGATAAGGCTCCCATGGTGTTTGTTGGTTATGGGATTGAAAACGAGGACTATAACGATTACGTCAACCAGGAGATTGAGGGCCATTGGGTGGTCATGCTAGACGGGACGCCACAAAGCGATGGTCCTATCTTTGGGAAAGAGAAGGTTAAGGGCGGTCGGCTCTGGCAGAAGTTGATGAAGGCCATGAATCGCGGCGCCAAGGGCATTGTCGTTTTGTTGGACGAGCCTTTTGAGGGAGACGACAACAGCGGCCCCCAGTCCAGCATGGAGTTTCCTGGCGAGGATGATGGCATGAGCACCTGTTATCCCATTATCAAAATCCCCTCCAACAAGCGGGACATGTTCCTTGGCAAATATGCGGCAAAGGCGGCCCGCGCTCAGAAATTTATCGACAAAAACGAAAAGCCCCAAGGTTTTACCCTGAAGGGCCGCATCCTGGATTTTTCGGTGAAATTCGAAAACAATGTCAAAACTGCGGAAAACGTCATTGGCGTCTTACCCGGCGACGACCCCATTCTGAAAGACGAATATGTCGTGATTTCAGCCCATTACGACCATGTTGGCAAGAAGGGGAACGTGGTCTACAACGGCGCGGATGACAACGCGTCGGGCACGGCCACCATCATGTTGTTGGGCGAAAGGCTGCGCAAAATCTCCCATCGCAGAAGCCTCATCCTGCTCCTGGTTTCCGGCGAGGAACACGGCCTGCTTGGGTCCGAGTACTTCCTGAAAGATCCCATTGTTCCCTACGAAAGCATTGTGGCCAATATCAATTTCGACATGGTGGGTCGCCCCAATGATGGCTTGGGCATCATCCCAGCTAAAAATGACGATGTGACGTCGCTCAATGAATTGCTTAAAAGCATAAACACCACAAAAAACTACCATTTAACCCTGCTGGAAGATCTAGACCGCTTCCATTCCAGAAGCGACCATTATAATTTTGTGGAAAAAGGCATTCCCGCCCTGTTCTTCTTCTCCGGCATGCACGACGACTACCACGAGCCTACCGACGATTGGGACAAAATCCAGTATGAGAAACTGGCCAGCATCTACTTTCTTTTCGAAGATTTCACGCGATCCGTCCTCGACGGGGATGAACGACCCTACTGGCTTCGCGATAAGGAAAAGGAGCTAAGCGAAACAACCACAGGCGGAAAAACCAAGCCGGGGCTTTGATCCTTCCTTAAACCCAACCATCGGGCATCTCAGGGTGCTGCTTTTTTCTGAGTTCAGTGATGCAATTTCTTGACAAATGGTCAAGCGCAGTGGAAGATAGACCCATCTATTTTCACTGGATCAGAAAAATATGTCACAAATACCCCCAAATCACACACTATATTATGTAGGCCGCAGAAAACCGGACTTCCACTATGGCTGATGCAGTCCTGGTTTCCACATTATGCCTCGTTGCCGCGCTGTGCTCGGCTCTGGCGTCTTTTTTCATTTTTGTGGTCGATAAAAGGTTAACGCCGCCCGACAAGACCGGTTTAGATAAACTGGCCGAGGCGGAGAAACAGATCAACCAGTGTTACAGAATAAGCGGTGTGGGTCATGATTAATGCAGAGTTAAAAGAACAATTGCAAACAACCTTAGAGACCATCCGAGCGGAAGAGCGCGGTCTGGCAGAACCCAATCTGTCCCTTGCTTCCCAGTCCACTGCTCCCAAAATCTCTATCAATTGGGATGGTTTGGAGGCTCTGGCCACCAAGCAGAGCCCGATTTCCAAAGCCAAGCGGTGGATCGAACGCCTGCCCGATTGGGCGCTTACCTTTGTTGTCATGTTAGCTCCCCTGTTGGCTTTATTGGCGTTCCGCCTGGGATTGGTCCTTTTGCCTCAATTGAGTTTCGCCAGTCCCAAGACCTGGCTGATCTCTCTTTTGCTATTCTGTCTCATCGCCTTCTCCGCCATGTTAACCCTCGTCTATCTCAGGGCCGTCGTTCATCCCGAAGGCGGGCGTCTGGTTCCGGCCAGCCTTGTGGTTGGCGGTTTTATGTTCCTTGTTATGTGTGGTTTAACCATGGTTCCCATTCCTGGCTTTGTCGGCGACCCCACGTCAAATCCATACGGCAGCATTGAGCTGGCGTCCCTCAATGGGAATTCTCTTCAAGATCCTAAAACGAAAAGTTTTACTGTCGTTAGGGATGGGGACGCCTGGCTGCAACAGTTCACCGTCACCCTAAATGATGTAAAGAAAGTAGGTTCGGTTGTAAGGGGCGTCATACCAAGCTCCTACGAAGTGAACAAAGATAGCAGTGTTATCGTTTTCCTGGAAAACGGCCAGTGTAAGGAGATTACAGAACAGATTTCAATCGACCAAAACGAAGTCGTCTTCAACTTCCCAGGGGAACTACAGGCCATAGCCCAGGTGGATCTTAAAACCACCTTCCATTCCAGTTCGTTACAATCTACCAAGTCACTTTGGGAGAAGTGGATTAAGGGGCAGGAACAGGTTGATTTCTAAGCTTCAGGAACAGGCCATTAGCGTTCCTGGCTTTCTTGCTTTCTGGAGCTTTAGGAAGGGGAGAGGGGAACGGACGCAGTAATCAAGGACTTGCTCACTCGGCTGCGCCTTGGAAGATCCATGAACCTGGGGGAGGACGCTCATTTCTTTGTCCAGTTGGCACGGGTAATGGCCACTGAAGAAATGCCGGTCTCCAAGCAGGCAAAAGACTGGGAGGAGGCGACACAGAAGAGGGCTGAGCTTACTCAGCC